>JAZNTT010000020.1:0-4351 GCA_045591885.1 Eubacteriales bacterium
AAAAATGCTCCCACAGCGGCATTCTGTACCTCCTGCGGAGCAAAACTCAAATAAGAAAGGAAGCAAAAAACTATGAAAAGACTGTTTGCGCTTTTACTCGCGGCTATTATGCTGCTCTCGCTTACGTCCTGCGATCTCGAATCGATACTCACGGGCGGCAACGAGGGTGTAACAATGGATTACGACTATGAGAAAATGGAAGAAAATCTCAAGAAGATGAGGGAAGAGGACGGTATTTACATAGAAATGAGCATCGTAAATATCGAAACAGGCGAAACTCCCACCGCCGAAAAGATCATCTATGCCGAAACCCCCACCGCTTTTTATTATTGCGGCGACGGCGATGAGCTTATCGTTGATTTCTCGGACGATACCAAAGCAGTTACATACACCAAACAGGAGGATGGTAAGTGGCTGATGACAGAGGCCGTCTATGAAGAAGCAGGCATCACCCGAGAGCAGATGGAAGAAAGCTGTTCCTACTACACGATCGCGCTTTTCGGCTACCTCGGGAATTATAAAATGTTCGAGGGCACACCTATGAAGAAGACGAGCGAAAAGGTGGCGGGCAGAGAATGTGATCAATTCTCCTACTCTATCGGACTTTTCGGATACGGTATGGAATATACCTTCTGCATAGATATTGAAACCGGTATGTGCCTTTCCTGGAAGCTCGGCGCTTCTGCAGGTGCCGAGGGCTCGGGAAGTACAGAATTTACCTGCAAGAAATTTGAAACTCCCTATACGATCGATATTCCCTCCGGCTCTGATATCGTGACCTCCGAAAATGAAGGCGCAGAGGAAGAGTGGCAGGGTAAGTAACAGCGTTTTGAATTGGAGGAACATACAATGAGAAAAATATTGACGTTTTTAATAGTGGCGTTTATGTTGCTTTCGATGGTCTCTTGTGATCTCGGAGGCGGTAAAGATTCCGAGGACTTCGGTGAGGCACAGGAAGGTTTTGAAAACATCGAAGATTCAGACAACAAGGAAACTATAGAGAAAAATATCAAAGACGTTTTCGGCGTAAAGATCACGCTTCCCGAAGCCGAGGACTACGCGGGCGCAACCATTGGCGGCTCGAGCATGTCGATGTATATGGTTACGATGACCGAGCCCAAGGTGAATGCGGAGGAATTCTTTGCGGATATCGCTTCGGCTTTTTCCTCCTGGGAAGCCAATGAGGATACACTTACCTACTCTCGCACGACGGATAAGGTTCTTTACGGCGCCGTTATTGCAATGGAGGGCGACCTGCTTACGATCGCCTTTTCAATGACCGATAACGAGCTGATAGAGGGAATGACGTCGGGTCCTACCGAATTTATAAAGGAGATCGAAAAGTATTCCGGCGTAAAGCTCGAATTTCCTTCGTTCGTAACCTCGGTGGGACTTCCCTCGCTTTCAAATGACGGCGCAAAGGCTCAGTACGGCGGAATGCTCCTCAACGGAAGTGCAAATCTCAATGAAGATAACTTTCTGGCGCTTGCAGATGCTCTTAGCTCCCAACTGTCGGGTTATACGATGGTCGAGGGCGAGGCAGAAAGCTGGGGACCCGAGGCGGTGCTCCAATGGATCGACAACAGTGATGAGAGCAGATATTTCGAGCTTGAGCTTTATGACCTTGACGGTATGCAGTACGTTGAATTTGCTTACCATTACACAGACAGAAGCCTTCTTCCCGCTTGGCCGAGCGATCAGATAGACGCCTTCTTCGGCAAGGCGATCGCTCTTCCCGCTTACAGCGGCAACTACAAAGAGCTTGAAGTCTCGGAATATAAAAACGAGCAGCCGGGAGAATATTCGGAATATCTCGATCACATCGCGGTATATATGACCTGGACCGAGGAAGAGGAGCTTGATCCTTGGCTTGCATCGATCGAGAGCGCAGGCTATGCGAAGACCGCGGGCGACTATACAGATGAATACATCTATGTAAAGGATCTCGGAAACGGGCTCTATGCAAACGTTTCCGCGGAATACGACAGCTACGGCGGACGGCTTACGATCACGGTTGAAAAGGAAGAGCTCACGGGTCTTGAATGGCCTGCAGAGCACATAAAGACACAATACGGTGCTGAGTTTGCCGCGCTGCTTCCCGCAATAGCGGAAGCCCCCCGCCGTGTCTTTGACGTCGAGAACAACTACATTTACATCAGAAATAACCTTGATACCGAAGCGGTTGAGACTTGGTGCGCCGCAATGCGCGCCGCAGGCTTTGAGGAAACTACCAAGACATCAGAAAGAGCTAAGTACTCGATGATCTTCGATAACTACGATCAGGTAGAAGTCTCGCTTTCGTTTGGCGAGAATTACGGAACCTTTTACGTTGATTATGAAAAATACGAGGGACCGGGCTTTACGCTTCCGACAAACGCCTATATTGAATATACGTACGCATATTCATCAAATCCCGACAGCAAAATTACCTATAAGGTAACCAAGATCGGCGAGGATTACTATTTTGATTCCGGCGCATTGTCGAAGACCTATTTCAAGTACGATGCATCCGCAAAGACCTGGACGAGATATAACGGTATGAGCTTAGGCGACTCGATCATGTGGATAAAGGCGGATAAAGTACTTGACAGATACGGCGTAGATAAGGCTTTGAAGAGTTCTATGAACAATCTCTTTTATACAAAGTCGAACTATATGGTGGAAGATCAGTCAACGACAAAGACGATAGCCGGCTCGCAGTGTATCAAAATAACCTCCACTCAGAGCACGGCCGAATACTGGCTGAGCCGCGATACGGGATTGCTCTTTGCACAGAACGCGTTTACCCTTATCGAGGTCGTTAAATACGATACCTCGGTCAAGAGTTTGGCGGATGCAGGAATAACTGCGGATATGTTACCGAATGAATGATACGGAGGTGTTATTATGCCAAAGAAATGTGATCAATGCGGTGCGGATATAGCACCCGGTGCGGCGTTCTGCACCAACTGCGGATCAAAAGCACCCGAGGAAGTGGTCGTTGTCCGGCAACCTGAAGAAGAGCCCGTAAAAGAAACTGTCAAAGAGGACGTATGTATGAAGTGCGGAAGCGTACTTGCTGATGGCGCGGCTTTCTGCACATCTTGCGGAACTCCGAGAGGGACGGCTCCGACCGAATCTCCCGTTTTCCAACCTCAACCTCAGCCCCAACCTCAGCCTCAGCCCCAACCTCAGCCTCAACCTCAACCTCAACCTCAGCCTCAACCTCAGTACGTTCAGGAGCCTTCGAGGCAGCAATATACCCAACCCGCACAGCAGTATGCTCAACCGCAGTATGTTCAGCCGCCTCAGCAGACGGTATATGCCTCTCCGCAGGCGGTACCTGCAAGCGCAAGTGATAAGACCGACAAGGTAGTCGGCACGGGTGCATATTTTTGGCTGATGTTTCTTTACGCGCTGCCTGTAATAGGATTCCTTGTTTGCCTTATTATGGGCTTTGCGGCAAAAAATAAGAATCTCAAGCATTTTGCCCGTGCAATTCTGATTTGGGTACTTGTGGGACTTATCCTCTCTGCCATCATCTCGATCGCAGTATATTTCCTTATCGGTTCGTTAGGCGATCTCGCGGGATTGGATCTCGGCTCATTGTTTGAAGGCTTCGGAATTGGCGGCTTTGGCGGATAATTTGCGGGCATATGCCCAAAAATAATATAAAGGAGAAATTAATTATGGCATTCTGTGAAAAATGCGGAACAAAGATAGAGGAAGGGGCAAAATTCTGCTCAAACTGCGGTAACACCGTAGGAGCTCCGAGCGAGCCCGTACAGCCCCAAGCGGAAGAAAAGAAGAACGATCTTTCCGATAAGGTCGCGTCACTCAATAACACCGCGGATACAACGGAAGAGTTTGACGCTGCTGATATTGAGAAGAATAAGTTAATGGCAGTACTTGCTTACATAATCTTCCTTATTCCTCTCCTTGCGGCAAAGGATTCGCCTTTTGCCAAATACCACACCAATCAGGGGCTTGTACTTTTCCTTGCGGCTATTGCATCGGGAGTGGTTCTGGTGATCCCCATACTCGGTTGGATCATTGCTCCTATTGCGAGCATCCTGATTACCGTTCTCGCCGTTATCGGGATCATCAACGCGCTGAACGGTAAGGCTAAAGAGCTTCCTATTATTGGCAAATTTAAGATCATCAAATAAATAGTCAGCGTAAAACGGGCGGTGACGGTCATAAACGACCGCCAACCGCCCGTTTTCTTAGCCGTACGGGAGTCGAACCTAATTGCCTCACGGCGATTACTTTTCGCGTATTTCGGCGTGCTTTTACTCGCAAGGTTAATACCTTGCTTCGCAAAATCCCACCAAAATCCATCAAAAATTAATTCGCCGTGAGGTGCGAGCAG
>JAZNTT010000021.1:0-9325 GCA_045591885.1 Eubacteriales bacterium
GGCATTTTTGATATGCCGCTTTCCGATAACAGCTGCGATGCTCTTATATCGGTATTTGCTCCCGTTCCCGATAAGGAAGCACGACGTATACTCAAGGACGGCGGAATAATGGTTGTCTGCCACCCCGGGAAGGAGCATTTAAGCGGGCTTAAAAGTCTCGTCTACGATACTCCTTACGATAACGAGGAGTCCGAAACTGTCTTTAACGGATTTGAAAAGATACGCGATGAGCGGGTAAAATACAGCGTCACTGTTTCAAAGGAGCATATCTCATCGCTCTTTCTGATGACACCGTATTATTGGAAAACATCCCCGACAGACGCAGAAAAGCTGAAGCGCGCAGATAAGCTTGAAACCGAGCTTGACTTTATTATTTCTATTTACAGAAAGTGAGAATCACCGTGGCAAAAGATGTAAAGCGATTTGATTTCGCAAAGAAACCGAAAAAGCCCAGCTCCACTCTCAATTTCCTTGCAAAGACCATTCTCTGCAAGCCCGATCTCAAAAAGAGAAACGCCAAAATTATAAAGCGCGGCATGGAGGAATACGAGGGCAAGCCTTATCTTCTTCTCATAAACCACGCGTCAATGGTCGACCTCAATATCATGATGATGGCGACCCACCCATACAAAGCAAACAACGTAATGACCCTTGAGGGCTTCCGTGATTACACCGAAATACTTATGAGAAATATGGGCGTTCTCGGTAAGAGAAAGTACGTGTCTGACGTTCATCTTGTTAAAAACATGAAATACTGTTTGCATGAGCTGAAAACGGTATTCGCGCTGTTTGCCGAGGCGAGATATTCTCTTGACGGAAGAACATCGTTCCTTCCCGAATCGCTCGGTCAGCTCGTCAAGATACTGAAGGTGCCTGTTGTAATGCTAAAAATTCACGGCAACTTCGTTACCTGCCCACAGTGGAACAAGATAAACAAGAAAACCTACGTTGAAGCTGAAAT
Source organism: Eubacteriales bacterium (assembly GCA_045591885.1). Lineage (GTDB taxonomy): Bacteria > Bacillota > Clostridia > Oscillospirales > CAG-272 > Colimorpha_A. The sequence continues at coordinate 962 of JAZNTT010000021.1, forward strand.
GTATCCGCTCTTTACCGTTGAGGACCTCAAAAAGTATTCCTCAAAGGAGCTTTTCGCCAAGATCAAGGAAGCATATCAGTACGACGACTTCGCTTGGCAGCTTGAAAATAAGATAAAAATCGATCACCCCGAAAGAGCAAAGGGGCTTAACCGACTTCTATACAAGTGTCCGAAATGCGGAACCGAAGGCAAAATGGAAGCAAGCGGAGCAACGCTTTCCTGCACTGCCTGCGGTAAGAATTGGTTTATGAACGAATACGGTCAGCTTGAGGGTGACGACGGCAGAACGGAGTTCCCCGAGATTCCCGAATGGGCAAGATGGGAGCGCGATATCGTTCGAGAGCGAATAAGAAACGGCACCTATTATTTCGAGGACACCGTTATGGTCGAGACACTTCCCAATTCCCTAAAATTCTACAAGCAGGGCGAAGGCAAGCTTGTTCAGACTCCTGAAGGTACGACACTAACCTGCACCTGCTACGGCGAGGAAGTCACAATCGAAAAACCGGCAATAGCGCTTGAAAGCATGCATATCGAGTACGATTATCTTGGACGCGGCGACTGCGTTGACATTTCGATCCCTGATGACAGCTTCTGGTGTTATCTTTCCAAAAAGGACGTTATAACTCAGCTTGCGTTTGCAACAGAGGAAATACACATTTACGCAAAGGAAAAGCGCGAAGCGGAAAAGCTTGCGAGATTTAACAAAGGAAAAGAGGAACAGTATAATGGCAGTAATTAAGGTAGCCGACCTTCCCTATAAGAGATATACCATCGAGGAAGGTAAAGCGGCGTTTGAAAAGTTTGATAAGGCAGTGAAAGAGGCGATGTGCGTAAACTGCGTGCTTCGAGCAAGAAAAGCTTTCAGAGCTGAAATGCGTAAGTATGAAACGCAGTATTCGCTTGCATATTGCCGTTATACACTCAACACGAAGGACGAATTCTACAAGGGCGAAATGGACTACTACGACAACGTCGGTCCCCTTTTCAGCGAGATAGGAACGAACTATGCCGCGCTCATGCTCGACAGCCCCTACCGTGCAGACCTTGAAAAGCGTCTCGGCTCGCGTCTTTTTAAGATGTGGGAGATCGCAAGAAAGACATTCTCTCCCGAGATCATAACCGATCTTCAGGAGGAAAACACCGTCGTGACCGAGTATTCTCAGCTTATGTCTACTATGGTATTCGTTTATGACGGCGAGGAGATGCCTCTGTCCGTTCTCCGCGGAAAGCTTGAGGATGCTGACCGTTCGGTCAGAAAGACGGCTGCTACCGCTATCGGCGAGGGACTTGAAAAGAATGCAGACAAGCTAGACGAGATATACGACCGTCTCGTTAAGATCCGCGACCGCATCGCAAAGAAGCTCGGCTATAAGACCTTTACCGAGCTTGGTTATTACCGTATGGGACGTCTTGATTACGATGCGGAAATGGTCGCTTCATTCAGAGAAAACGTGAGAAAATCGCTCGTTCCCGTTGTCGGTAAGATCAAGGAGCAGGTTCGATCCGAGCTTGGCTACGATTGGATCACGTTTTACGATAACGATATTTACGGAACGGGAAGCTCGATAGTTCCGATCCTTGACAAGGACGGAATGTTTAAGGAAGCTCAGAAGATGTACGACGCGATGAGTCCCGAGATCGGCTCCTTTATGAAGTCAATGCAGGAAGCAGAAGCATTCGACGTTGAGTCGCGTGACGGTAAGTGGGGCGGCGGATACTGCACGGTATTTGAGGACTACAAGCAGCCCTTTATTCTCGCTAACTTCAACGGTACAACAGGCGACGTCGACGTTCTTACTCACGAATTCGGCCACGCGTTCGCTATGAAGAAGGCGCTTGACAAAGCCGACTGCGAGCTTGGCATCGGCGGGTCGGAAACCGCTGAATGCCACTCTATGAGCATGGAGTTCTTCTCCTGGCCGTCGATGAATGCGTTTTTCGGCGACGACGGAGACCGTTACCGCAGAAAGCATCTTATCTCGGCTCTCGATTTCATTCCTTACGGCGTTATGGTCGACGAGTTCCAGCACGAGATCTATGAAAATCCCGCTCTTACGCCTGCCGAGCGCAAGAGCGTATGGCTCAACCTCGAAAAGAAGTACCGCCCGTACATGGACTACGATAATCTGCCCTACCTCTCGCTCGGTACACGTTGGCAGTATCAGATGCACATTTACGAGTCGCCCTTCTATTATATTGACTACTGTCTTGCACAGACAGTCGCTATCGGCTTCCTTTGCGCTTCGCGCGAAAATTACGAAAACGCTCTTGACGCCTACATTAAGTTCTGCGCGACGGGAGGAGAAAAGTCCTTCCCCGAGCTTATTTCCGACGCAGGCCTATCCAATCCCTTTGAGGACGGCGCGCTCGATAAGATGGCAGAAAAGACGCTTGAAATCATTAAAGAGTTCAACTAATTCAAAAAGGTCCCAAGCGGGGCTTTTTTGTTTGTATAACGAAAACCCGTTCCGATTGGAACGGGTTTTCTGTGCCTATTTTAGTGAGTAGAATAATTAGGAGCTTCCTTCGTGATACTGATATCGTGAGGATGAGATTCCTTAAGACCTGCACCCGTTATGCGGATGAAGCGTCCGTTTGCCTGAAGCTCCTTGACGGTTGGTGTTCCGCAGTAACCCATTCCCGCACGGAGACCGCCCATAAGCTGGAACACCGTGTCTGCAAGCGGGCCCTTGAAGGGAACGCGGCCTTCAACGCCCTCAGGAACGAGCTTTCTGTTGCCCTCCTGGAAGTATCTGTCCTTGGAGCCATTTTCCATAGCGGCGATGGAGCCCATTCCGCGGTATACCTTGAACTGTCTGCCCTGATAGATCTCGGTATCTCCGGGGGATTCCTCACAGCCTGCAAGAAGCGAGCCGATCATTATTGCGTCGGCACCTGCCGCGATCGCCTTGGGAAGATCGCCCGAGTACTTGATTCCGCCGTCTGCGATTACGGGGATACCGTACTTGGTAGCAACACAAGCAACGTCGTAAACTGCCGTTATCTGCGGTACACCGATACCTGCAACGATTCGTGTCGTACAGATAGAGCCGGGACCGATACCGACCTTGAGCGCGTCAGCGCCGGCCTTGATAAGATCCTCTGCTGCTTCAGCGGTTGCAATGTTACCCGCAATAAGCTGACAGTCGGGATATGCTGCCTTTATGTCTTTTACTGCCTTGATTATGTTTCTCGAATGACCGTGTGCGGAGTCAAGACTGAGGAAGTCTGCACCAGCCTCGAGAAGCGCACCTGCGCGCTCAACGGTATTTGCAGTAACACCGATAGCCGCGCCGCAGATGAGGCGGCCCTTTTCGTCCTTTGCGGAGTTCGGGTAGCGTGTCGCTTTCTGGATATCCTTGATCGTGATAAGTCCGCAGAGGCGGTTATCCTTATCAACGAGAGGAAGCTTCTCGACCTTGCTCTTGCTGAGGATCTGCTGTGCTTCCGCGAGGGTAGTTCCGACGGGGGCGGTAATGAGGTTTTCCTTCGTCATTACGTCGTTTATCTTCATCGAATAGTCGGTAAGGAATCGCATATCGCGGTTCGTAATGATACCAACGAGCTTTCCGTTAACGCAAACGGGAACTCCCGATATCTTATATTTGGACATAAGCGCCTCTGCCTCGAAAACGTAGTTATCGGGGGAGAGGAAGAAAGGATTCGTGATTACGCCGTTCTCACTTCTCTTTACGCGGAGAACGTGGTCTGCCTGCTCTTCAACAGACATATTCTTATGAATTACGCCCGCGCCGCCCTCACGCGCCATTGCAATTGCAAGGTCTGCTTCGGTTACGGTATCCATCGCCGCTGAAAGGAGCGGGATGTTGAGCTTGATCTTCTGTGTAAGCTGAGTCGAAAGGTCAATATCCTTAGGAAGAACGTCGCTCTTTGCGGGGATGAGCAGTACGTCGTCAAAGGTAAGTCCTTCGGGGCGGAACTTCGAGTTAATATCGGTGTTTACCATAGCGTTGTTTTCCTTTCTTTTTGTCCGAAAAAGTGCTCCTATTAACTTATGATTATAATACAAAACTTTGATTCTGTCAAGAAGTCATTTCAAACAAGTCGCACTTTGTCGAAAAAATATCATTTTAGACAAAAAAGCATTGAAAAAATCTCCGAAGAATAGTATAATATAAGTTGTATGCCCCCTTATTCCAATAAAACGAGGACAAAGACATTGAAAAGACTGCACATTTTTAACCCCGCTTCAGGTGTAAAGCATTCGCCGGAGCTTCTTACCAAAGGCGCTGCAAACGGCGAGGAAAGCTACGTAACGACCTGTGTGGGCGATGCGGAAAGATTCGTATACGAGACCTGTCAGAGCCGTCCCGAAACGCATTTCGTCGTTTACGGCGGAGACGGAACGATCAACGAGGTCGTGTCGGGTATCGTTCGAGCAGGCGCGGGTGATAAGGCGCTTCTTTCCGTTGTTCCTGCCGGAACGGGTAACGATTTCGTCAAGACCTTTCCCGAAAAGGATCGCATTTACAATGTTGACGTTCTTAAATACGGCGACAAATATGCAGTCAATATCATAAATTTCGGATTTGACAGCAAGGTTGTAATCAAGACTGCAAAGTACAAAAAGGCATTCCCGGGGAGCGCGGCTTATCTTGTCGGCGTTGCAGATACGTTCTTCCACAAGATCGGCGAGAATTGGCAGATCGAGCTTGAAAACGAGGACGGAAGTATTGAAAAATACGATGATACGTTCACTCTTGCTCTTGCCGCAAACTGCCGTTATTACGGCGGCGGCTTCTACTCTGCCCCGCTCGCATCATACGATGACGGACTTATTGACTTCATTGCCGTTAAAAAGGTAAGCAGAGGCACTCTCCTTAACCTGATCGGCTCATATAAAAAAGGCACGCATCTCATTCCCGAGACGGGCAAGCCCTGTGCGAAATTCGACAAATACATAATTTACCGCCGTTGCAAAAAAGTATCTATAAAGGGCGTCACTACCCTTTGCGCCGACGGTGAGATTGAAGAAAGAAGCGAGGCGGAGATCACGGTAATTCCGAATGCTATCCGCTACGCCACCTGATGAAATGAAAAAATACATTCTTGCCCTCGATCAGGGCACAACCAGCTCGCGCTGTATCGTGTACGATAAGCGCGGAAATAAGATTGGCGAAGCTCAAAGAGAGCTTCCGCAGATATATCCCCTTTCGGGTTGGGTCGAGCACGATCCCGAGGCGATATGGTCGACACAGCTTTATGCTGTTGAGACCGCTGTCAAAAGAGCAGGCATTGATCCAAGCGAAATAGCGGCTATCGGCATTACCAACCAAAGAGAAACAACGGTCGTTTGGGATAAAAGAACCGGCAAAGCGCTTTGCAACGCTATCGTATGGCAGTGCAGACGTACCTCCGACTACTGCGAGGAAATCAAAAGATCCGGCTACGAGCCGATATTAAAGAAAAAAACGGGGCTCATTGCGGACCCGTATTTTTCGCTTACGAAGATAAAATACATTCTCGATAACGTCGACGGAGCGTCCGATCTATCCGAGGAAGGAAATCTCGCGTTTGGTACCGTCGACAGCTGGCTGATCCACAAGCTCACGAACGGAAAGTGTCATGCGACAGACGCGTCAAACGCTTCCCGTACCATGATGTATAATATTCACGAAGGAAAATGGGACAGCGAGATCCTCTCGCATTTTGGAATTTCCGAAAGCATGCTGCCAATGGTCGTTCCGTCAAGCGGTTACATTGCCGATGCCGAGATACTCGGCACCAAAATTCCGATATGCGGAGTTGCAGGCGACCAGCAGGCATCGCTCTTCGGTCAGTGCTGCTTTAAACGCGGTGACGCAAAAAACACCTACGGAACAGGTTGCTTCCTGCTTATGAACACGGGCGATGATGCTATTCTTTCCGAGCGCGGACTGCTTACAACGGTTGCATGGCAGATGGGCGACAAGCTCACATACGCCCTTGAAGGTTCTGTCTTTATCGCAGGTGCGGCAATTCAGTGGCTTCGTGACGGGATAGGCATTCTTGCTTCATCGTCCGACAGCGAAAAAATGGCGCTCGATATTCCGAATACAGACGGAGTATATTTCGTTCCCGCATTTACGGGTCTCGGCGCACCGCACTGGGACCCCGAATGCCGCGGACTTATCTGCGGTCTTAGCCGAGGAACAGACCGACGTCATATAGTCCGCGCCGCGCTTGAGGCGATGGCGTATCAGACGAGCGACGTTCTTACTCTTATGGAAAGCGAATCCGATACTGTTATCCCCGCCCTCCGTGTTGACGGCGGCGCATCGGCAAACGGATTTCTCTGCTCCTTCCAGTCCGACATTTCCTGTAAACCGGTAATCCGTCCGCAAAATACAGAAACGACCTCGCTCGGTGCCGCTTACTTAGCGGGACTTGGATGCGGACTCTATTCTTCAGTCGAGGAAATAATGTCGCTGAGCGAAAGTTCGACGGTATTTGAGCCTAAGATGGATAAAATTGCAAGAGAAGGTTACCTCATCGGCTGGCAAAATGCGGTCAAAAAGACAACTTTGCGATAATTTCACAAAAAAATTAGATAAATTTCACAAAAAGTAGTGACAAACTTAAATCTTTATGGTATAATATAGTTGCAGAGGTAAATCCACTGTAATTTCCGTAAAGAGGTGAAAGTTTTTATGAAGATCAACATTATCGGACGCAAAATCAACGTAAGAGAAAGCTTCAAGGAAGTAGTTGAAAAGAAGCTCGCTAAGCTTGATAAGTACTTCAAGGACGACGCGTCGGCTTACGTTACGATGAGCATGGAAAAGAACGCCGAACGTCTTGAGGTCACAGTGACCAGCGGTGCACTTCTCTTCCGCGCCGAGGAAAGCGCTGATACCTTCGTAAACGCCCTCGATACCGCCGTCGATACCATCGAACGCCAGATCAGAAAGAACAAGACGCGCCTTGAAAAGCGTCTCCGTGAGGGAGCGTTCCGTGAGATCGGCGAACAACCCGAGGAGTTTGAGGAGACCTTCAACATTCGTGAAAAGACCTTCGTAATGAAGCCGATGACCCCCGAGGAAGCAATACTTCAGATGAATCTTATCGGTCACGAGTTCTTCATGTTCGAAAATTCCGAAACGGGAAATGCCGCTGTCGTTTATAAGAGAAAGAACGGCGGATACGGTTTAATCAATCCCGAAAAATAAATAATCTTCCCCGCCGAGCGTAACGCTCGGCGGTTCTTTTTATTTTGCGGGCATAATAATTGACACATAATAATTTATGTGATATAATTATATGATACCAAGAAGGGGAAAGGAGGAGAGATATGTCGAAAAAGGGATTTAACACCTTTGACCTTAACGACGACTTCTGGGACATCGACGAAATGCTTCCGAAAAAGAAGATCAGTGCTGTGTTTTCACGCAACACCGACGCGGTCGAGATACAGGTAAATTCTCAAGGTGAGCGTAAGGGTACACCGATACCGAAAAACGACGGCTGGCGTGAGCGCCTTAGCGAAATGAGAAAAACCGATCCTGTTTCGACCGCTTCCGCTACCCCGTCCGACCGACTTGAGAGAGCAAAGGCGGCGCTTAAGACCGCTGAGGCAAAGCATCTTTCCTTTGCAGCCGCCGCTTACGGCGACAAGGCAGAAAAGAAAAACGAGCCGATCGAGCTATCACCCTCCGACGAGCCGCTTTTCTCCTATTCTCCGAAGCGCAATCCGCTTATTGAAAACGTAACTGTCCGCCTTTGGCCTGCAAAATACTCGTTCTACGAGCAGTTCAGAAATAACGCTGTAAAATATTTTGGCCGCGAAGGTAGGGAATGTCCGCACGAGCCGTTCTTTTCATTTACTCCGCAATACGTTCAGATGACGCGCAGACAGCTTGAATTTTACTTCTATTTCAGGAGCAAAATAAGACGCGGTGAAGCGATCAAGGCGGATTATTCCTATATTCTTCTTCTCGTTTACGAGATAATAAACGTCCCCGACCTGTTTCCGCCTGAAAACGGTCTTGATACTCTGGTTTATCTTTGGGAAAGCTATAGAAGGGATTTCCCAAAGCTCGACCGACACCTGAGCGAATGGATATGCGACTACTGCCTGATTCACAAGCTTGACGGCAGATATATTCCCTACTCCTTGACAGGCGAGGCGGCAAGAAGCTGCTCGCTGAAGGAATTTTACGTCGGTCTTGACGCAGTTGACGGGTCGCCTTACGCAACGGCACTCTTTTCATACGCGTCCTCATACAATTACAGAAACAGCAAATTCATAAACGACGAGAATCGTGATCTTTTCGATACGCATATAAAGGCAGCTTTCATTTACGCATTTACGAAGGCAGAAAACGAGCACCTTACGGTCTTTGCGCCGATAGGAAGCAACGC
>JAZNTT010000022.1:0-23784 GCA_045591885.1 Eubacteriales bacterium
ACGTTTACGGGGTGGAAGGCGTCAACGTCCTTTTCGGGGCTGATCGCAAGAATGACCTTTTCTTCGTCAAGATGCTTAGGGAGCGGAAGCTGAACGAGGATTCCGTGTATCTGAGGACTTTGGTTGAGCTGATCGATAAGACCGAGAAGCTCCTTCATACTTGTTTCCTCGGGAAGAGTGTACATTTCCGAGTAGAAGCCGACCTCCTCGCACGCCTTGTTCTTGTTGCGAACGTAGACCTGTGAAGCAGGGTCGCTGCCGACGAGAATTACGGCAAGTCCGGGACGGACGCTCATCTTTTCTGTTTCTGCCTTGATCTCGGCGCGAATGGACGCCGATATTTCTTTACCGTTGATAATATTCATTATGTTATTCCTTTCATTCGTCATCGTCGCCGTAGCTGTCGGCGATCTCGAAAACACTGTTGTCTTTATTTTCTTCTTTTACTTCTTCCTTGATTTTTTCCTTAACTTCGGGCGATTCTTCCACTTTTTCAGCCACGATCGCGCCCTTTTTTCGTAGATAGCGAACTATCTCCATCGCGGTGAGGAGGCATATTCCTATAAAGAAGCAGAGGAATCCGACCACCTGCGAAATGCGGAAGCCGAGAACGTAAAGAGAATCGGTTCGGAGTCCCTCAATAAGCATTCTGCCGAAGCCGTACCAGGTTAGGTACATAACGAGGATCTGACCGTCGTATTTCTTCTTTTTATAAATAATGTTGATAAGTACAAACCCGAGAACGTTCCAAAGCGATTCGTAAAGGAACGTCGGGTGAACGTAAACTGTGGTCGGGAACTCGTCGTTACGGATTCCCATGCGCCACGGCAGGTCAGTCGGACCGCCGTGAGCCTCGGCGTTGCAGAAGTTTCCCCAGCGTCCGATTGCCTGAGCGATCATAACGGCGGGGGCAGCCATATCGAAAGCCTTGAGTACCTTGATCTTTTTGAGGCGGGCTGCGATATAAAGACCGAGCGCGCCGCCGATTATCGCGCCATAGATGGCGATTCCGCCCTCCCAAATCGCGATGCAGTTTTTTAAGGTTTCAAGAGGAGTATCCGCCTTGTATTCCTCGAATTTCGTTGCAACGTAGTAGATACGCGCGCCGACAACTCCGAGGGGGATCGCCCAGATGGCGAAATCGAAAACGTCGTCGGTCTTTATTCCCTCACTGTGCTTTGCGCGGTAGAGGACGTAGAGGACGGCAAGTATCATTGCGACCGAAATTATAACGCCGTACCACATGACGGGACGTCCGAAAAGATTAAACGCCTCCGGGTTAAGCTTGAATTCCTTTATCCCCAGACCGGGGAAAGATATATGATTCATAATTCACCTCATATCGGCTCGACGACGGACATAGTGTACGCCTCGGGCTTGAAAAGCTCCTTAGCAACTGCCTTTACCTCGTCGGCGGTGATGTTTTTAACGTGATCGGTGTAATTGAAGATGTCGGCACCCTCAAGCACGAAATCGACGATCAGATCGTTAGCGATGTCCTCGGTACTGTCGAAGCTCTTGATGAACGACGAATAAAGCACTCGGCGAGCGCGCTCGAAGCTCTCGGGGGTTATCGCCTCAATAAGACCCTTTTGCGTGTATTCTTCAAATTTCTTATAGAGCGTCTCCGGCTCGTCGGTATCGGTGAATACCGAAAAGAACGAGAACGATTCCGTATGCTCGTACCATGTGCTGAACGAGGGGGATATAAGTCCGCTTTCATATAGCGATGCGTAGAAATCGGACGATTTTTCAAAGCAGATCGCGGAAATGAGATCAAAGGCGATGCTCTTCTTTACTCTTTCCTCGGGGTCGGAAGAAATACCCACGTCCTTTACGCCGATGCAGACTATCGGCTTCGACACCTGCATTTTCTTAGTTACGCGTTTTTTGAACGCCGTCTTGCCCTCGGTCACTGTCTGGCTTACTACGGGGATCGGCTCAATGCCGTGCAGACACTTATCTGCGACTGCAAGTACCTCGTCGAGCGTTGCCTGACCGCAGACGCAGAGCGCCATATTTGACGGATTGTAGAACGCCTTGTGACAGCGGTAGAGCGTTTCGGGCGTTATTTTCATTATTGAGGGAACGGTGCCCGCGATGTTGATGCGGACGCTGTTCTTTTCATATAGACCCTCGAGCATTCCGTACTGAACGGCATTCGAGGGGTTGTCCTCGCCCATTCTTATCTCCTGAGCGATTATGCCTTGCTCCTTTTTGACGTTCTCCTCGGTGAAATATGGGGAGAATACGGACGTTAAGAGTGTTTCGAGTGACGGATAAAGCTCGTCAACGCAGGAGCATAGATAAGCGGTTACGCGGAATGAGGTGTAGGCATTCGCATCTGCGCCCGTGCGCGCGAATTTTACAAAGGTGTCCTCGCCGTCCTCGTTTTCGAACAGCTTGTGCTCAAGGAAATGAGCAACGCCGTCGGGGACGGTTATATATTCCTCCTCGTTACCAACCTTAAAGGTGTTGTCAACAGAGCCGAACCGCGTTGCGATAAGGCAGTAGGTCGACGTCAGGTCCTTCGGGAAAACGTATATTTTGAGACCGCTTTTGTGGGTGACGACCGTGTATTGCTCGTTAAGAAGCTCGCTTTTTACGGTTATCGGATTATTCATAGTCATCGTCCTCCTCACTTTCGCCCGTCAGCGTTCCGTTAAGGAAATATACCGTGTGAAGCTTCAAGGTCGAAGCAACCGACGCAATATCGGAAACGGTAAGGGCTTTGCAGTTTTCGGCATAGTCCTCGGGGGAGATGAATTTATCCCAAACCGTCTGCGTGAAGTACCAGTTTATCATCGCCATCTCGTCGTCGCAGATGCTTTTCCAGCCGCTTATAAGCGATCTTCTTGCCGATTCAAGCTCCTCATCAGTAACTTCGCCGTTCTTTATCGCTTCAATTTCGGAAATAATCGCGCGCTCGGCTATGTCCTTGTTGTTAACCTCAATTCCGCTTGAAATGACGATAGTTCCTTTCTGGCGGTCGGGGATCGCGTAGCAGTAGTAGCAAAGCGAAAGCTTTTCGCGGACGTTCATAAAGAGCTTTGACGTCGGCGAGCTTGAAAGCACGCCGAGGAAAAGGTTAAAGGAAGCCGATGCCTCGGGCGTCGGGCGGAGCGAAGTCGTAAAGCCGAGGGAAAGCTTACCCTGCTTAACGGGCTGATCCTCGGTAACGGTATTTACCTCGGTAACGGGTGCGATGGGAGCAACCTCTGTTTTCGGAACGGGGGTGCGGTTTTCACGCACGAAAAGGCGAACGCAGTCACTTTCAAGCTTGGCTTCGTCAAATACGCCCGCACACCATATCTCGATACGCGCGGTATTTATGACTTCACTTAGGTGTTTTGTGAGCGTCTCGGGAGTGACTGATGCGATCTGCTCAACCGTTCCCGTGTCGGGAATAGACGAGGGGTCTCCCTTGCCCATTTCCTCAACGCAGCGGCGTATAGCGTATGACGTCTTGTTGTTTATCGCGGCTTTAACGCGGTCGGTAAGCGTTCTTTTTTCGCTTTCGACGTATTCGGCTTTAAGCACGCCGTTCTCGGTAAGCGGATCGTTTATAAGCTCCGACATAAGGGAAAGCATCTCAGCCGTTACGTTCATACCCTCTGTGTAGGAATTTCGCAGAGGGAACGAGGTAAAGGAAAAATACTGCGTGTCACCGAAGCGGCCGACACTGCTCTGAAGCTCCGAGCCGTAGAGCATTTGAAGCTCCTTTACGATGTCCGCCATAGTCGGCAAGCGCCGACAGCCTCTTTTGAGGACCGACGGCAGCAGGGCGTTGAGCGCCGCCGTTTCCTCCGCCATCGGGCAGAGGAAACGGACGCTTATACAGTTCGTCTTGAATTTATCGGTCGGTATGACATTGAGGGCGACTCCGTCGCCTATCATTTTCCTTATCGGCAGCATAAATAGTTACTCCAATTAGTTTACTTCACCTATTTTACTCCAAATCGGAAGAAATTTCAACCGTTATTTCAAGTAAATGGTAGTTTTTATCAAAATGAAATAAATTGTTTACATTTTTACCGTCGAGGATATACCGCGTTTTTTCGCCTCTGTGGGCGCTTATCTCATAGGTTGAGCCGAGGTGAGTGAGGACAGCGGTGTAACATGGCAAGTCGGCGGAGAGGGTCGGGTTCACGGTGAAGGTGTCGCCTTCGATGACGATGCCGAGGATAGACGCGAAGATCGCGTTAAATACCCAGCCGGCAGATCCCGTGTAGAGTGACCAGCCGCATCTGCCGACGCTGTCAGGCGCGCCAGATACGTCGCCCGCGACGAAATACGGTTCGCCTCGGTAGCGCTCGGCACCCTCACGGTTTCGGCAGATCGACGCGGGATTTATTGACGTAAGCGCCTCTATCGCCTCGGCGTTCATTTTTGCCTCAGCCATTGCCATTACCGCCCAGGCGGCGGCGTGAGTGTACTGTCCGCCGTTTTCACGGATACCGCAGGGGTAGGACGAAATATATCCGACCTCGCGCTCGGACGGACGCGAAAAGGGCGGAGAAAGGAGCAAAAACGTGCCGTTTTCGGGTAAAAACAGGCGCTTAAACGCCGTTTTAAGTGCCGTTTTTGACCGTTTTTCGTCGCATTTTGCAAACACCGAGAACGCCTGCGGAAGAATATCGGTAAATCCCTTTCCGCCTATCGGCGTGCCGTCGGCAAAAAACGCACGGAGATATTTTTTGTTATCGAAGCATTTTTCGATAGCTGCGACAAGCTCGTCGCGTATGCGTCGGTATTTTGATGCGCCCGAAAGATCGCCCATTCGGGTCGCTATCGGTACAAAGGAATCGAGAACGACCGAAAGGAACATTCCGAGCCACACGCTCTCACCGCCGTCACGCCCGACCTCGTTCATTCCGTCGTTCCAGTCGCCTCCGCCCATAAGGGGAAGTCCGTGAGCACCGAGCTCGAGGGAGCGTTCTATCGCCTTTACGCAGTGGATATAGAGGGACGAACGGTATTTGCTTTTGCTCGGACACTCGTATCGGTCATGCTCATCATCGCGCAGAGAAGGAGAGACGATATACGGAAGCTCGATATCGAATATGCCGTAATCGTCAGTAAAGGCGGCGTATTTTGATGCAACGTAGGGAAGCCACAAAAGATCGTCGCTGTACCGTGTTCGCACGCCTCGGCGTTCTCCCGATATAACGTGCCACCAATGGTTGACGTCCCCCTCCTCGTACTGTCGGCAGGCGCAACGCAAAATGTGTGTTCTTGCAACCGTTGGTGCTGAGAGCATTATGGCGAGGCAGTCCTGAAGCTGATCTCGGAAGCCGTATGCGCCGCCCGACTGGTAAAATCCCGTTCTTCCGTAAAAACGGCAGACGAGAGACTGATAGGGCAGGTAATATTCGGCCATTACCGAGAGGTAACGGTCGGGGGTCGAAAGCCTTATGCTCGGCAGAAGCGAAAAAAGATGCTTTTCGTATTCGTCGGCGCAAAGGCGGAAGTCATCGCGCGTCTTATATTTTTTCATTACGGCATCGAGTACCTTTTTTCGTCCGCAAGGGAATGCGCCGAGAAGAAAGCAGACGCTTCCGTCAAGGTCGCGCTTCAAAAGAAAGGCGGTATCGGATGAATCGCCCGCGACGGTAGGGGTATATACGGTCAGACCGTCAAGTGTCTCGGTTTTTATCGGTCGGTTTCGCCTCGGAACGTCACCGAGAACGGGAGTTATGCGGTATTCGGTTTTGACATCTATGCCGCCAGCGTAGGTCACGGTCACTGCCTTGCAGGGGAGTTTTGTATCTATGCTTGCAGTTACGGTGTACGAAACCGGCCCCGCCTTGCCCTCCCATACCGCGCCGCCGCGGTTAAAGGATACTGTATGCGAGCAGGCGAGAAGGTCGTATTCCGCGTCTGCCACCGTTGCGATAAGCCGCTCGCCGTTCAGGTGACGGCGCAGATCGGGGATAAACGACGTTATTCTTCTTTCGTGGCTGTTGCCGATCCAGGTATAGCCGAGCGAGGAATCGGTTACGAGAGTTCCGAAGTGGTTGAGCGCGTAAACGTAGGAATGAGGAAGCTTTTTTTCACCGCGCTCCGGCTTGCTTAAGGTGAAGCCGCTGTCGGTAAAGTATCCGCCGAAAACGGATAGCGCATCTTTCGGCGGATAGCTTTTGACCCTTGACACAGACGTTATCGGCTGAGTTTCGGGGGTGCTTTCACCCGCGTTTTTTGTTATAAAGGCATCGAGAGTGAAGGCGGAATCGAGATCGGCAACCGCCGACGCGACGTTTTCAAAAAGATCGCGATAGGAGGTGCCGTCGATAAGGTAAATTCCGCCCTTCAAAAAGAAGCCCGCGGCACATTCGTTTACCGCCTCGGTCAGCGCCGACCTTGTTTCCGACATATATTCGCCGCGCCCGTCATAGAGGATTACGGTGTCAAGCTTTATTCCGCTCAGGTTAAGCTGTTTGTGGCAAAGCACGAAAAGCTTGAGCCATTTATATGCGGGCGAGCTTTTTCCGAAATCGCGCTCGATGATGAGGGTCATTATCGGGTTGTCGCCCGAAATGCCGTGCTTGTAAAAATCGGAGACGGTATATCTTCCTTTCGGCGTTCTCTTTTTCGGAACGAGTAATGATGAAAGAATTTCGGATAAAAGCGTCTTGTATCGAGGGTCGGACATAAGAAACGGAGCGCCGTCATTTTTTGACTTTATTATTCGCTCTGCGATATACGCGCCGTTTTTCCCCTTTCCGTTTCTGATCTCGCTTCGGGCAAGTGACAGACGCGACAGCGTTTCCTCCTTGCTCCGTCCCACTGAAATAAGAATATTGGAAAGGTATTTTCCATTTGTCTGCGAGGTCTTTTTTATGGCGCAGAAAGGCTCGGAGAACGTACCCGTTCTGTTATCAAATTCCTTTTTAACGAGGGCTTCAATATCGTTTTCACCGAACATCTCGGGCAGATACTCGCGCCCGGTTAAAAATTCCCCGCCTCCGCTTCCGCTCTCGAACGAAACAGCGAAGCATTTTTCACCGTTCTCGGCACTTTTTTCGTGCTTTCTATACAGAAGCGCACGTTCGCTTTCGCAGTATTCCGACATGACCATAATATCGTTATATGCGGGGTGTGAAAGCCGGTCTCCGCTTGAAGAAAGCGACGGGAAAAGGACGAGCATCGGGGTCACGGTCTCGAAGTGTCCCTCTGCCGATATGCTTATGACGAAAGTTTTTGCGTTCGGGAGGAGCGACAGCGACATTTCGGAGGTGAAACGGCGGGAGTCGTGCGTTCTTGATATCTTGCCCTGACTGTCCTTTTGCTTTCCGCGCATGAGGTCGAATACCGTGTTATCTATCGACATAATGAGACGCGGGCGGTATATCCGTCCGAAAATGAACGGGTCGAGTGTTATCTCGCCCTTGAGGGCGGAAAGGCGGAGCATATCACCCATCATGACGGCGGAAGCTCCGCCCTCTGAAATAAGTGTTGCCTTTTCACTTTCGCTCGGTTTTTCAAGTGCGAAAAGGCGGGGGAGCGGCTCGGGGATTATTGTGCGTTTCGTTACCGATCTTTTTCTTTTGATCGAGATCGCATTCCCCGGAACCTTTTCGGTTAGAAGTCCGAGTGCGGACGAGCAATGCGGGTCGGACATGAATGACCTGACGAAAATTCCGTCGAGAATCTCGTTAGCAATTGCGGTGAGTGACATTCCGACGTGATGCGCCATCTGGCTTTTTATCACCGCGTAGCCGTTTCCGACACGCTCGGGTGTCATGTCAAGCGCCTCGTAAAAGCCGTACTCTCCGTACATGCCCTTTCGTTCGAGCCGTCTGAGGTTTGAAATTACCGCGCCTCTGTCAAAGGGCAGGGCAAGGAATGACGAATATGGCGAGACGACCTTGTCCTTATCAATGCCGTTCTTTAATGCGAGCGACTGAACGCCGAACGCCTTGTACTGATAATTGAGGTCGCGGTCAAAGTCGAAATATCCGCTTTCCGACCGTCCCCATACGCCTTGGCACAGTGTTCTTTTCTGCTCTCTTACCGCGCTTGAAAGCGCCTCGTAGGAGATCGAGCCGCGAACGGTCGGTGTCAAAAGCGACGGCATAAGATATTCAAAGGCGGTTCCCGTCCACGAGGTAAGAGCCGTATATCCGCCGATGACTGTCGGAATACGGCGCAGATACTTCCAATGCTCGCGCGGAACGTCGCCTCTTGCGATCGCGTAAAACGAGGTCGTTCTCTCCTCGCTTGTGAAGAAATCGTAGCAGGGTGGATCGCTTTCGGGTTTTTCGGGGTTTATTCCGATAAGCATCAGCTTTTTCTTTTCGTTATAGAGCCATGAAAAGTTTGCTTCGGCTATCAGCTTATCGGCTTTTTTGATTATTTCGTCGCGTCTTTCGTCAGCTTCAAAATTTGAGAGAAGAAGCTCCCTTAATGCAACGATCGAGGTTATGAAGTTTCCCGAATCGACGGTTGAAATATAGCTTTGTCCGAGGATGAAGAGCGTTTCGGTATCGTACCAATTATATAGATGTCCGTGCCATTTCGGGAGAAGAATTACTGTGTTCAGCGTGTTGTCTATGCGGGAAAGTGCTTCCTTTTCGTTTATAAGATCAAGCTTCGCCGCGGCGCAGACAGAGAGAAGATAAAGACCGATATTGGTCGGGGAGGTTCGGTGCGCGATGCGTTCGTCGGGGGTGAACTGGACGTTGTCGGGCGGCAGGTGATTTTCCTCCTTATTGACCCTTTGCGAAAAGAATTTCCAGCTGTCGCGCGCGTATTCGCGGAGCAGCCTTTCGTCGCTTTTCGAAATCTTGTCGGGAGATCTGAACGGCTTGCCGAGAAGATGGCAGGCAAAGGGGAAAAGGAACGTCAGCGCGCCGAGAATTTTCAGCGGCATACGGGGGCAGAAGATCAGAAGCGAAAGCCCTATAGCTATTGACGGAAGCATTGAATAGAGAACGAGCGGAAGCCCCTTTATTCCGTCGCTTTCCGATGCGGTCTTCCATTCGAGCAGCTTTTTGCGTGAAAAGAGCATTCGGTAGCCCGCGCGGAGGATCGCGTCGGCGTTTTTTATCGCTGTGTGAATGAGCGACGAAATGGAATATATGAAGCTTAAAAGCGCCGAGAGGGAAGCGGGGATAAGGTGTGAAAAGAAGCGCCTGCCCGTGCTTCTGACGGCAGATATGAGCGTTAAAAAGAACGGAATTATAAGATATGACAGCGCAAGCAGAGAAATATACGGCGAAAGGTGGGGCGGGCGGAATATGCAGAGCAGAAGCGCGGCGAACGCCGAGATCGGCGTAAGCGCACGGCGTACGTTATCGTAAATTTTGTATACAGACAGCGGAGAGATCGGGTTCCTATACTGCTTTCCGTTTTCGTCTTTAACGTATTTTCCCGCAAAGGCGAGCGCCTGAATATCGCCTCTGATCCATCTGTGGCTTCGGTCAATAAAGGAAAGCGGACTTTTCGGTATATCGTCGGTCAGCGCTATATCGGTCACGGCGCCTGCACGAAGTCTGCTTCCTTCGAGCAGGTCGTGGCTGAGCACCGCGCCGTCGGGGAATTTGCCGTCTATAAGTGCGGAATATGCATCGAGGTCAAAGATACCCTTGCCGCAGAAGATGCCCTCACCGAAAATGCTTTGATAGGTCTCGTATGATGCGGTCGCGTATATGTCTCCGCTTCCGTCCGAGGTCAATACGGTAAAGGGTGTTTTTTCAGCAGAGAGGAGAGAGGCTTCCATTTTCGGCTGAAGTATTGCGTGGCCTTTTATTACCTTACCGTCCTTTATAACGGGGGTGTTTGACGGATGAAGCATCGTTCCGACGAGATCGTTCACGGCTCCCGTATACAGGCGCGTGTCGGAGTCGAGGGTTATTATATATTTTGTGCCGAAAATCGGTGTCGGATCTCCGCATAGAATTCTTATCGAGGTATCTTTGCCTTTGAGGTAACGCGTAAGCTCGATTATCGCGCCGCGCTTTCTCTCCCAGCCCATATATTTGTCCTCGCTCGGCGCGTAACGGCGGTCACGCAGGAAAAGGATTATATTAGTGCCGTACTTCAGATTCATTTCGTCAACGGCATCGGCTATTCTGTTTTCTGCCTCGCGGTCGAAGGGCGAGGTCGGACTGTCTGCCTCCTTTAAGTCGCAGAGCAGACCGAAATATGTGTTTTTATCTTTATTTGCATAGGCACAGTCGCGTATCTTTCCGCAAAGCTCAAGATCACTTTCCTTGCCCGTCAGGAGCGAGGTTATCACAGTCAGGGTTTTAGCGCTGTCGGGGAGCTTTTTAAGCTTTTTCTTCGGGATCGGAACGGTTCTTACAAAATGGGAAAAGATATAGTCGGTCAGTTGCTTTGCGCTTTCCGACATCGGTAAAAGCACAAAGAAAAAGAACGCGGGATTCCTCGTGACTATCAGCGAAACGGCGGAAAACACCGCCGTCATTATTCCGAGTATAGGAAAATACAGGCGTGAGGCAACGCTTGGCTCGTGCTCAAACGGGTCGCGGGAAAGGAACAGTGTTGCTGCCTCACTTTCTGTTATTTTGTGCTTTTTTGCCGCAATTGTTACTTGACGTCGGCACTCGTTTTTAGTGTCGGTGTCGCACTCTTTGAAGTATTTGCTTTCCGAAAGTATCCTTTCTGCCTTTGAAAGCTCATAATACAACTCGTCTATCTCGAGTGAATGGAGCGCCTTGAGATAATCTACGGTCTTTGCGAGCAGCTCCTCGGTCGGCGGCGCTTCATTAAGTCGGATAAGCGCGCTTATGACCGCGTAGGTGTAGAAGCGCGAGAGGACCTTATACCGTACATCGATGCCGACGGTATTCGCTATTTCTTTGGGATCGGTAGTGAAATGCGGGGAAACCGTCTTTTTTATTTCTTCGAAAAAATGCGGGTATGCGATCCTTCCTTTCAGATTTTCCGTGTATGGAAAGAGGAGAGGGAATATCTCCGAGCTTCCGTATTTTTTATACAGGGTTCTTGTAAGAAGCTTTATATTTATGCGTCGGTTTTTCATAACGTACCCTTTCGCTGATAATTATTGAAATTATTATCGGCGGGTTTTATGAAAATTATGTAAAAAACCACCGCTGAAGCGGTGGCATTTCCTATTCATTTTGAGGTATCGGTTTTCTTTTGAGAATATTTCGGAAAAAAGCGTTCACAACCGCGACGGTGACGGCGATGATTCCCGAAATTATTAGTGTTTTCGTTCCTTCCGACGCAAAGCCGTTCATATCGTTACGAACGAGGCAGAGCATCGTTCTGTAAAGACCGAGCCCGGGGACGAGCGGAATGACGGAGGGGAATATGAATATCGTCGCGGGCATTTTGCAGGCACGCGCGAGCACCTCTGCCGAGAGTGCCGCAAAGCAGGATGCGGCGAGGTAGCCCATATATTCTGAGCTTATCGAAATGAAGACGAGCCTGAATATTATGTAGGTCAAGGCAGACGAGAGCGACGATATCCAGAGCGCCTTTTTCGGAAGCGACATTATGATGCAGTAGAAGATCGTTGCGCCGAAGCATGCGGCGAAGTCGCGGAGGTAGTAGATGAACATATTATATCACTCCTCCCATATTCATATACGCGATCAGCACAACGCCGACTCCTCCCGCGATACCGACCGCGATAAGCAGGGTCTCAACAACTCGGACTGTTCCCGAAATAAGGTCGCCCATTACGGTGTCTCGTATTGCGTTTGTGAAGGATAGTCCCGGAAGGAGCGGCATTATTGAGCCGATTATTATGGAATCGAAGCTGCCTATGCCGGTGAAATGGACTGCGGCAAGAGTTCCGAGTCCGATTATGAGAGAGGAGACGAACGTGACCGTGAACTGATATGAGTTTTTAAGTCGGGAGGAAAGACCGACCCACTGTGCAAGCACTGTTACCGCGAATGCGACAAGCATGTCGAAAAGGCAGGTCCAAGTGAGCTTCGGCTCAAAAAGCAGTGCGAAGAGCGCGGCGGAAAGACCCGACGCGAGAATTACTGCCGCTTTTGAATACAGTATGCTTGTACGGAGCTTAAAGAGGTTTTCGTACAGCTCGGTAAGGGTTATTTTTCCTGCGGAAAAATCGCGCGAATATGCGTTTGCTCTTTCGACCTTATAGAGGTTTACGCCTCTTATTTTGATTCTTGCCGCGGCTGATATTTTTTTGCCCTCGCAGTTTTTGACTGTGAGAAACGCGCCTGTCGGGAGAACTATTGCTTCGGCATCTCTGCCGCCGCTTTTACATATTATCGTTGCAATTTCCTCTGCACGAGAGGTCTCGCCGCCACTCTCAAGTACGATGAGTGCGGCAAGCTGTGCTGTGTCGAGCAGGAGATCGGTGTTTTCTACACAGTTATTCATATTGAATCTGCCACCGTTACGCTTTTGAGCTTGTTTGCTATTGTCATTGAAATGTCGTCGAAAACGCGGTTGAAGAAGCAGTCGCAATGCTCGTTTACGCCGTCGTGACGGCAGACGAAGTCGTCACCGAGGCATTTCGACATTACGATTGGTCCCTCGATCACTTCAAGTATGTCGAGAAGCGTTATTTCCTTCGGGTCGCGCGAGAGGGCGTAGCCGCCGTTTGCACCCTTTTTCGACATTACAAGGCCGCTTGTGACGAGCTTGCCGAGGATCTTTAAGGTGAATCTTTGCGGTACGGAGGCGCTTTCCGCGATAGTTGACGCGTCGGTCAACTCGCCTTTGCGGGCAAGTGCGCGCATTATGCGGAAGGCGTAGTCTGTTTCCATGTTTATTTTCATTTTTGTGTCCTGATTTTTGGGATAAGTATGTAGTATGATTATATTATCGTTATTGAAATTTGTCAAGATGAGTTTTTTCCGCTTTTCTTTGCCCACGCAAAGAAAAGCTCGCAAAAGAAAGCGTGCCAAGGGGACAACGGGTTTGAATTTTGCCTCCGCAAAATTCTGCACACGTTTTCCCCTTTGGAATCCCCTTTCGATTTTTGCGCGAACGCTTGAAACTCTCTTGTAGGGGCGACCCTTGGGAACCCCCAAAGCTCATTGCATTCGCTTCGGGGAACCCCGATATTGGTCGCCCGTCTGTTCGCGGTGTAATTATTCGGGCGAGCAATGCTCGCCCCTACGGCGGGAGCAAGCCCCCGCCCCTACGGCGGGAGCAAGCCCCCGCCCTACGATTATGCGGCGAAGCTTCTTGTCGCTTGCGGACAGAACGGCGTGTAAAAAAACACCGCCGAGGCGGTGTTTCAAGCTTTAATTCTTCTTGTCGGTAAGTCCTAAAATATAATCTGTTGTGGTTTTATAATACTTCGCAAGTGCAATTAAACAAGGTAACGGCAACTGTCTCTGCCCATTTTCGTATTGGGAGTATGTGTTTTGCTTTATCTGCAAATAATTTGCAACATCTTTTTGAGTCAAATCGTTATCTTCCCTTAAATCTTTGAGCCGCATAATTGTCTCCTTATGATCATCTACATAGAAATAATAACACATCTCGCTTTGAGATATTGACAAATATCTCAAAATGTGATATTTTGTTTATAAAACAGAAAATATAAGGAGCACAACAATGCAAAAAATACTTGAAGAATTATGGTACGGAAATCTATGCCCGATAGAGGAATACCGAGAATCACATGAACAGTCATCGGATCTGATAGAATACATACGCAGGCACAGAAAAGATTTGAAATCAACCCTGACTGATGAACAAAAGGCGATATTTGAAAAGCTTGACGACTGTGAGGATGAGCTTGAAAATATGAGTCAGCGCGAGATATTTGCTTACGGCTTTCGTCTCGGCGCGAGGATAGCTATTGAGATTATGAGATTTGACCTTGATTAACAAAAAACACCGCCAAGCGGTGTTTTTTGACTATTTCTTTATCTTTTTACGGCAGATCAGTACGTAGACCGTTGTGAGGACTGCGACTGAGCCTATGAGGATTGCGAACATTGTACCCTCGTTCAGGTTCGTACCGAAAAATTCGGGCTTTGCATCGAACGCTGCTTTAAGTCCCTCAATTGCCTCGTTTGGAATTTTACCGTCGAGCTTGTTATAGACGCCCTGCATCAGGTGGAGATGCAGAAGCGAGGTTCCGTAGGTTCCGGGAAGCAGGGAAATGAAGGTTCTTATTGCGGGAGCAAATTCCGAGATCGGCATATAAGCACCGCAGATGAAGCCGTATACCGAGCTTACTATCGTGCCGACTGCCGATATTTGTCCTTGTGTGCTCAGAAAATGGTTGATTATCGAAGAAAGTGACGTTCCGAAGAGGACGAGAAGCACTGTATCTACCACGGTCATTATCGCATCGTATGCCGAGAGGTACCAGCCGCTGAACGCCATTATCGTGAAGCAGACGGTGAGCGCAACGAGGCATATTATCAGCGTCGAAATTGCCGACGCTATGAAGTAGGAAAGAGACAGCACCGTCGGGGAGACGGGCGAAACGTCGATGTCGGAACGGCTTTCGTTGACCTTGTCCTGTACCATAAGCAGGTTTGAGCAGAACGAGATCGTGACGGTGCAGACACCGAGAAGCGACGAGAACAGCCAGCCGTTTACGAATGCGTTTTCAAGCGATTTTGCGACTGTTACTCCCTCGGGAATTGCCGACGCGAATGCATCGCGGTAGACCTCGCCGAGGAAGGTGATGAATAGCATTATGAGGACAAGAGGTGTTATGAGCGAGGTGAAAAATGCCCCCTTATCGTTGAAGAACAGCTTTACGTTTCTTCTTATAAGTGCGCATAGGGTTTTCATTTCGTCTCACCTCCGTTCAGGTGCTTTCCCGTTACGGCGAGGAATACGTCGTCCATTTTTCCCTTTGTCAGCTCGTAGTCCTTGAATATTTCGGGGTGTTTGGTTATAAGGTCTGTTGCGTCGGCGGTTTTGGACAGAGTTATAGCGAAACCGTCACGCGATCGACTGTACGGGACGCCGAGGGACTTTACCTCGTCCTCGGTGACGGAATAGAGTGTGAGAGTATCGGATGCGTAGCGGTTTTTCAGCTCAAGAGGCGAGCCTTCGGCAGAAATCTTGCCCGAATCGAGAATTACTATATTGTCTGCCTCTGCCGCCTCCTCCATATAGTGAGTTGTCAGAAAAACGGTGATCTTTTCGTTTGCGCGCAGGTCGTTTATAACGTGCCATACGGTTTGTCTCGTTTGGGGGTCAAGACCCGTTGTCGGCTCGTCGAGAATGAGTATTTCGGGACGGTGAAGCAGGGCGCGTGCGATGTCTATACGGCGTCTCTGCCCGCCCGAAAGCTTGCCGACGGGACGGCGGAGAATTTCTTTGAGGTCGAGAAGCTCGGTAAGCTCTGTCAGGCGCTTTTCAAATGCCTTGCCCGTTATTGAGTAGAGCGCGGCGCGGCTTCTGAGGTTCTCGTATACCGAAAGGGGCTTGTCAAGAGCCGAGTTTTGGAACACAACGCCGAGGTGCGACTTTATCTCGTTTGGCTTTTCTTCGATCTTCATGCCGTCGATAAGCACGCTTCCGCTGTCCTTTTTGAGTGAGCCGCAGATGACGGAGATCGTGGTCGATTTTCCTGCGCCGTTAAGCCCGAGAAAGGCAAAAAGTTCGCCTTTTTTGACCGAAAACGATATTCCGTCGACCGCCTTGACGGAGCCGAAATGCTTTTTTAAGTCGGTTATTTCAATGATACTTTCCATGTTATTTCCTCAGATTGAATATTGCACATTCTTTTTTTGGAGTGTCATTTTTTGTGTATTCAAAAATCTTGCCGTCGGGCGTGAAGCCGAGGGAAAGGTACATTTTGTTTGAAATCGGGTTTTCCTCGTCTGCAAGCACGGTCGGTATCAGACCTTTGCTGATTAGCACTTCGGAAAGCGCCGAAACGAGCGCTCCTGCGTAGCTGTGACCGCGCTTTTCGTGGGACGTATAGACCGTGTTTATCCTTGCGTATTCCTTGCCGATAAACGCTGCTCGGGCGATGGCGCATACGCCGCCGTCGTCCCAAAGATACAGCCCGTTTTCGCCGTCCGAGAAAGCGTTTATCTCATTTTCGCTAACCGAAAGACCGAGAGAAGATGCCATTGATAAGAGCAGATTTTTTGTCTCGGGGCGCTTATCGGCGGGCAACATTTTTCCGCTTGCGGTCTTTTTTATGAGGTTATCGCAACGGTAAAGAGTATAGGTTTTAAGTGAGTATGACGGAAGCTTGAGAGCGGTATCGGATATCACGATGGCTTCGGTGTTTTTTGTCAGTAGCTTTTCGTTATTCATAGCAGCTTCATTATACCACTCGCCAAGCGTCGTGTCAATGACCGAACGCCTTGACTTTTTTGCCGAATGAGGTTATAATGTGAAATGGAAATGTGTCGAAAGGAGGTAACGGTATGGAAAAGTATCCGCTTATAGCACGCGCTGAAAACAGTGCCGAGCTGAAGAAGATGGGCAAGGACGAGCTTCTCCCGCTTTGCTCCGAGATAAGAGAGTTTCTTATCGAAAAGGTAACGGAAAACGGCGGACATCTCGGCTCGAATCTCGGCGTTGTTGAGCTTACCGTTGCGCTCCACAGGATATTCGATTTCCCGAACGATCACCTGATCTTCGACGTCGGTCATCAGTGCTACACTCACAAGATATTGACGGGTAGACGGGGCGGCTTTGACAAGCTTAGGAAGCGCGGCGGAATGTCGGGATTTACAAAGCGCGGGGAGAGTGAATATGACTGTTTCGGCGCGGGTCACAGCAGTACGTCGGTTTCTGCCGCTATTGGCTTTGCGGAAGCCGAGAGAATGAACGGAAGCGACAGATATACCGTTGCCGTTCTCGGAGACGGTGCATTTACGGGCGGAATGGTACACGAGGCGCTCAACAACTGCCGTCCCGACCTGAAGCTCATTATTATTCTCAACGAAAACGAGATGTCGATCTCGAAAAATACCGGTGCGTTTGCTTCGCTTATTGCGAAAATACGCGCATCGAAGAGCTATTATAAGACCAAAAGACGGACTGTTAAGGTCATTAAAAAAATACCGCTTATCGGTAAGTGGCTTTTCGGACTTATCAAGAAGATAAAGCAGGGGCTTAAAAACAAGCTTTACAAGAGTAACTATTTTGAGGACCTCGGGCTTTACTATCTCGGTCCTGCCGACGGAAACGATCTGACGAGGGTCGAGCGCCTGCTTAATGAGGCGAAGAAAGCGTCGCAAAGCACGGTTATCCATCTTCGTACCGTCAAGGGGCGCGGATATATGCCCGCCGAAAAGGATCCCGGAGCGTTTCACAGCGTTTCTCCAAAGGGAAGTGAAAAGGTCAAGAATTTCTCGTCGAGAATGGGAGAGGTACTGACCGAGCTTGCAAATGATGATGAAAAGCTTTGCGCGGTTACTGCCGCCATGGCTTCGGGAACGGGGCTTGTCGGATTTGGTGAAGCGCACAAGGACAGATTCTTCGACGTCGGTATTGCGGAGGAACACGCGCTTACGTTTTGCGCGGGACTTGCCTCGAATGGCTACAAGCCGTATTTTGCGGTATATTCGTCATTTTTGCAGAGAGGCTACGATAACCTTATTCACGATATTGCGCTTCAAAATCTGCCGGTTACGGTTCTCGTTGACCGCGCGGGAATAAGCGAGGGCGACGGCGCGACGCATCATGGGATATTTGACGTTTCGTTTCTTATGCAGATACCGAATATGACGGTCTTTGCGCCCGCTTCTTTTGCATCGCTCGAAAGAATAATGAAAAGGACGCTTTATATGGATTCGCCCGTTGCACTCAGATATGCAAACTGCGGAGATATTTCGGCGTTTTCGGAGTTTTCGCCCGTTGCCGATTTCGTGTATAAGAATTTCGAAAATGATTGTGAGACGGTCATTATTACATACGGAAAGATTGTTTCGGAGGCAGTAAAGGCGGCAAACGCACTGTCGAATTGCGGCGTTGTACTTATCGAGCAGATCAAGCCTGTTAAGCCGATCTGTGAGGCTTTGAGCTCTGTACTGCCGAGTGGCGTAAAGAGCGTTATCTTCCTTGAAGAGGGCATCAAAAACGGCGGTGCGGGAATGGTGTTCGGACAGTATCTTTCAATTCCCGACGGCTGCAGATATATTCACCTCGGCATCGACGATGTGTTTGATACGCCCCTTGCGACGGGAAATATTTATTCCGATTTCGGCATCGGTGCCGACGATATAGTCAATGAGATAAAAAACAAATGAAAATCGGACGGCGCAGCCGTCCTTTTTTCTTTATCTTGCTTGACTTTTATTATAATGTATGATATTATACAGTGGGTGTTTGGACACCCGTTTATTTGCGCACCCAAAAATACCTTGGAGGATTAAAAGTGTCTTCGGAGAGAATACATAACGTTTTAGCGTATTTACGCAATATAGTACCGAAAAAACCGAATAAGATCGCTTTTTCCGACGGCGAGCTTTCGCTTACCTTTTCGGACGTTTACGACCGTGCCTGCCGCATCGGCTCGTATCTGAATGAAAACGGTATCTACAAGCGCCCCGTCGTTGTCTTTATGAGAAAATCACCGCGCGAGGTAACTGCCTTTTTCGGAGTTATCAGCGGCGGTTGCTTCTACGTTCCGATCGACGAGGAAATGCCGCGCGATCGTATCCAGCTTATACTGAATAACGTGCGCTCGCCTCTCGTTATCTGCGACGAGGATACGCTTTCCGTTGCGTCAAACTTCGATATTCAGGACGGCAAGGTCGTTCTTTACGACGAGCTTCTTGATACCGAGCCGAATTATGAGGCGATAGACGGTATCTATGCGCGTTCGCTTGACATTGACCCGATATACATAGTTTTCACGTCGGGCTCGACGGGAATCCCGAAGGGAGTTGCCGCGTGTCACCGTTCGGTCATCGACTATATCGAGCAGCTTTCCGAGGTGCTTTCCTTTAACGAAAACACGGTTTTCGGAAATCAGACGCCTCTTTATTTCGACGCTTGTCTTAAAGAGCTTTACCCGACGCTCAAATTCGGTGCGACGACCTATCTTATCCCGAAAACGCTCTTCTCGCAGCCCGTCGCGCTTCTTGAATATCTCAATAAGCATGAGATAAACACCGTTTGCTGGGTCGTTTCGGCGCTTACCATGGTAAGTGCGTTCGGTACATTTGATATTATCAAGCCCGAATATCTGCACACCGTTGCATTCGGCTCGGAGGTCTTCCCGATAAAGCAGTTCCGACTCTGGAAAAACGCGCTTCCGAATGCGTCGTTTACCAACCTTTACGGCCCGACTGAGGGCACGGGAATGTGTTGCTACTTCCACGCAGACAGAGACTTCGAGGACGGCGAGGCTATCCCGATAGGAAAGCCCTTCCGTAACAGAGAGATACTTCTTCTGACCGACGACGGCAAGCTTGCCGAAAATGGACAGGAGGGTGAAATTTGTATTCGCGGTACTGCCGTTACTCTCGGATATTATAACGACCCCGAGCGCACCTCAAAGGCGTTCGTCCAGAATCCGCTTAACAGTGCCTATCCCGAGATCATCTACAAGACGGGTGATATGGGTAAGCTGAACGACCGGGGCGAGCTTGTTTTCGTTTCGCGCCGCGACTATCAGATAAAGCACATGGGACACCGCATCGAGCTTGGCGAGATCGAGGTTAGTGCGAATATGATAGACGCAGTTCAGATGGCGGCTTGCATATACGACAAGGTCAAGGGCAAGATCGTTCTCTTCTACGTTGGTACCTGCACCGAAAAGGAGCTCACGGTTGCGCTTAAGGAGCGCCTGCCGCGCTATATGATACCGAACAAGCTCATTCGTCTTGAAACGATGCCGTTGACTGCCAACGGAAAGCTCAACCGCGTTGAGCTGACAAAAAACTTCGAAAATAATATTTACTGAAAAGGATAAAAACCATGGAAAAGCTTCTTGAAATTCTTACCGATCTTCACTCCGACGTTGACTTCGAGACCGAGGAAAACCTCATCGACGACGGAATTCTCGATTCGATGGACATCATCAGTCTCATCACCGAGATCAGCGAGGAGTACGACGTTACCATCACCGCAAAGGACATCATTCCCGCAAACTTCAATTCCGCAAAGGCACTTTACGCACTTATTGAAAGACTTTCCGACGAGGACTGATTTAACTAATGCTTTTTACTTCGTATGAATTTTTGGGATTTTGCGCGGTTCTTTTACTGCTCTATTACATAATCCCGAAAAAAGCACAGTGGCCCCTGCTTCTTATCGCAAGCTATGCGTTCTACTTTATAGCAGGGCCGCAGTTTCTTCCATTTATCGCGGCGACGACCTTGACTGTCTATCTGACTGCCCGCGTAATGCAGAGCATCGCGGATAAGCAGAGCGCATATCTTAAAGCCCACAAGGAAGAGCTGTCAAAGGAAGAAAAGAAGATATTTAAGGACAAGCAGAAGAGAAAAAAGCTCTTTTGGTTTGTCCTTTGTCTGCTTCTTAATCTCGGTATTTTGGCGACCGTCAAGTATGCGAATTTCTTTATTTCGAATATAAATTCGGCGCTGATCTCGTTCGGCTCGAAGAACGTTCTTTCCTTCGTGAACGTGATAATTCCGCTTGGAATTTCCTTCTACACCTTCCAGTCGATAGGTTATCTTATCGACGTTTACCGCGGAACGGTAAAGGCGGAGAAAAACGTGTTTAAGTACGCGCTCTTCGTCTCCTTCTTCCCTCAGCTCGTTCAGGGTCCTATCGGAAGATACGGAGATATGAGCGAAACTCTTTACACACCGCATAAGTTCGACAGTAAGCAGGTCGGCTTCGGTCTTGAAAGAGTCCTTTGGGGTTATTTTAAGAAGCTCGTGATTGCAGACCGCCTCTTCGTTGCGGTAAGCACGATGATAGGCGATCCGTCAACGTATAACGGAGCGTATTCTATCGTCATTATGCTGTTCTATACGATACAGCTTTACGCCGATTTCACGGGCGGAATTGACATTACTATAGGTTTAGCCGAGGCAATGGGCATTCGCCTAAGTGAAAACTTCGACCGTCCGTATTTCTCAAAGTCGCTTAAGGAATACTGGAGACGCTGGCACATATCTATGTGCTCGTGGTTCCGCGATTACCTTTTCTATCCCGTATCGGTAAGCAAGCCGATGCAGGGAATTACGAAATTCTCCAAAAAGGTCTTTGGCGATAAGGTTGGAAAGCGTATTCCTCTCTACCTTTCGAGTGCGATAGTATGGTTCTCGACGGGTATCTGGCACGGCGCAAGCTGGAACTTCATCGTCTGGGGAATGGCGAACTTCGCCGTTCTTATGATCTCCGAGGAGTTTGAGCCGCTTTATAAGAAATTCAATGATAGATTCAAGTTTACGAAGAGCTTCCCGTATACGATCTTCAGGATCCTTCGTACCTTTGCGCTTGTCTGCGCGCTCAACCTCTTCGACTGCTACGTTTCTATCGCAACGACGGGCAAGGTCTTCTTCTCGGCGTTCGGCGCAAGAAACTATCACGTCCTCTTCGACGGCTCGCTTCTTAAGCTCGGGCTTACTTCGCTTGACTACATAATTCTTCTTTGCGGAGTGCTTCTGATGCTTACCGTAAGCTTGCTTCAGGAAAAGGGAAGCGTTCGTGAGCAGATATTCCGCTTGCCTTATCCTGCGAGATTTGCCATCTATTACGGACTGTTCCTTATCATTCTTTTAATGGGTGCTTACGGAATCGGTTACGATGCAAGCCAATTTATCTATAATCAGTTCTAAGAAAGATTTTTAACTATGAAAATTGCCGCTAAAAAGTGGATAAAATTTATAGCTTCTGCCGTTATCGTCGTTGTGACGCTTTCGCTTTTGCAGGCGCTTCTGATGCCGAAGTACGTCGTCGGGATCATAGAGGGCGCGTTCGTATCTGAGTATTACGACGAGGTCAAGGATCATGACGTTATTTTCGTCGGTGACTGCGAGGTCTATGAGAACTTCTCGCCAATCGTCCTCTGGCGCGATTACGGTATAAACAGCTATATAAGGGGAAGCGCGGAGCAGTACATCTTCCAGTCGTACTATCTGCTTGAAGATACCTTACGGTATGAGACCCCCGAGGTCGTTATCTTCAATATTCAGTCGCTTCAGTTCCCTGAGGCAAATAACGAAGCGTATAACAGAATGTCCATTGAGGGAATGAAGTGGTCAAGTTCAAAGGTCGGCGCAATTATGTCCTCGATGAAGGAAGAGGAGCATTTCCTCGATTACGTTTTTCCTATACTCCGTTATCACAGCCGTTGGAGTGAGCTTAATAAAAACGACTTCACTTATATGTTCAAGACCAAAAAGGTCTCGCATAACGGATACTATATGCGTGTCGACGTCCGTCCCGCGACCGACGTCCCGACGGGTAAGCCGCTTCCTAATTACGAATTTGACGAGCGCGCTTGGAAATATCTCGACATGATGGTCGAGCTTTGCGAGAAGAAGGGTATTACGCTTCTTCTTATCAAGGCACCGAGCTTGTATCCTTACTGGTACCCAGAATACGATCAGCAGGTTGTAGAGTATGCGGAAAAGCATGGTCTTACCTACATAAATTTCCTTGATGAAACAATTCAGGCGGAAACGGGTATTGACTATACGACCGATACATACGATATGGGGCTTCACATGAACCTTTCGGGCGCCGAAAAGCTCGCTTCCTGGCTCGGCAAGTATCTGACCGAGAACGTGGGTCTGACCGACAGACGAGGTGAGAGTGAGCTTTCCGCGCGATGGGTAGACAAGATCGCCTTCTACGAGGCAGATAAAAAAGCACAATACGAAAAATACGGAATGGACATAGAGGCAAATTAAAATGTGTGGAATTTGCGGAATTTTTGATAACACGGGAAGCCGTCTTATCACGAGCGAAATGATAAACAAGATGCTGACGGCGATCCGCCACCGCGGTCCCGACGGCTCTCAAAGCAAAATAATGCCGGGCGTCGGTCTCGGCTTCAACCGTCTCAGCTTTATCGACCTTAACGGCGGTATGCAGCCGATAACGAATGAGGACGATACACTTACTCTCATCTGTAACGGTGAGATATTCAATTACCGCGAGCTGAGAAGCGAGCTTATCGCTCTCGGTCACGTCTTTAAGACGCAGACAGACGTTGAGGTCATTCTCCATCTTTACGAGGAGCACGGCCTCGATTTTCCGAACAAGCTCAACGGTCAGTTTGCTATCGCTCTTTACGATAAAAAGGAGGATCAGCTTATCCTCGTGCGCGACCAGATAGGAATCTGTCCGCTCTTTTATACCGTTGCCGACGGTCAGGTCATATTCTGCTCCGAGATAAAGGGAATCCTTGAATGTCCTTGGGTAGAAAGAAAGCTTAACCTTAAGGCGGTCGATCAGCTTATGAATTATCCCGGCGTCGTTTCCCCCGAGACCTTCTTTGACGGCATCCGCTCGCTTCGTGCAGGACATCTGCTCGTCATTAAGCGTCATCAGGAGATCAAGGATATTGAATATTGGGATCTCATATATTCTGCCGAGGAAGAGGACGATAGGGGAGAGGCGTATTACGTTGAAAAGCTCCGCGAGATGATGAAGGAGTCGATCAAGCGCCGTCTTGTTGCCGACGTTCCCGTCGGATTCTACGTTTCGGGCGGTCTTGACAGCTCGGTCGTTGCGTGCTATATCGGCAAGTTCCTTCTTGACAGCTATTATTCCTTTTCCGCTGAGATCGGCGAGGCTGACCTTGACGAAAGCCGCTTCCAGAAGATCGTTCAGGAATGTGTAAATTCCACTCACTACAAGACGAAGGTCGGTGAGGAGGAGATCTGGAAGAATCTTTACGACGTTGTTTACCATGCCGAGTCGGGACTGAAGGAGAGCTATGACGTTGCG
>JAZNTT010000023.1:0-16447 GCA_045591885.1 Eubacteriales bacterium
GAAATTGCAGATTTTCTTGGAATAAGTTCTGTTGCTTATGCAATTACCAGATATATTTCTCCGTTAGTGAAGGAGGGAAAGCTTGTTTTAAGTATTCCCGAAACTCCAAAAAGTCCGAAACAAAGATATATTGCGAAATAAGATCGTTTATCAAAGTACAACGCAAAGAAAAAGCAAGAGCAATTATTTGCCCTTGCTTTTTCTTTATGACAGCTTATTTGAGAGGCGTAGGTTATCGGCGATCATGGCGATGAACTCGCTGTTCGTCGGCTTACCGCGGTTGTTCTGGATCGTGTAACCGAAATAGGAATTGAGCGTTTCAACGTCACCGCGGTCCCAAGCGACCTCGATAGCGTGACGGATCGCACGCTCAACGCGGGAGGACGTTGTCGCGTACTTCTTTGCGACTGACGGATATAGGATCTTCGTCACCGAATTTATAATATCGGAATCCTCGACCGTCATCATTATCGCGGTGCGTAGGTACTGATACCCCTTGATATGCGCGGGGACGCCGATCTGATGAATGACCTTTGTGACCTGCGTCTCAATGTCGACGTCCTGACGGTGAACGGCACCCGGCTTTCTGCGCGAGGAGAAAAGGCGTTGAATTCGCTCGTGAAGCTGCTTGTAATCAAAGGGGCGGAGCATGCAGTAATCGGCACCTGCCTCGGTCGCCTCGGCGAACATAGCGCCGTTGTTCACAACGGAATAAACGATAAAGGACGGCGCGCTCTCAGGCCCGAAATCGAGCAGAGAAGTGCCGCGAATGACCTGCGTGCAGTCAAGCTTCGAGAGCCACACGTCGGTCAGCACCACGTCGGGATGAAATTTGTCGATCTTATAGAGTGCATCCTCGCCGTTTGATGCCTCTTCAATTCGCTTGTAGCCGAGCCCGATCAGGTTTGATCGGCAGCTCCTTCTGAAATCGCTGTTTTCGTCTGCAATAAGTATTTTGATGCTTTGTTCCATTATTTGTCACTCTCCGTAATTTTGATATTTGATTTACAAAATAATGATACCATAAATTACCAAATTATGCAATATATGGAAATTCAAAAATTTCGCCAAACTTTGTATGCAAAAATTTACCAAATTGCACAAACAGTTGTAGAATAAGGTCGAAACGGGGAGATAAGGGGGAATGAAAATGCTATAAACATAGGGCGAATAGTGTTTACCCCCCTTGCCTTTCCCTGAGGGGGAGGCAAGATGCGTTGCACAAATTTTTTCGTGTTTATTCCTCAATCGTTTCGATACTTACCCCCGTGTAATAGTGAAGCAGTATCTCATCGTAAGTCGAGCCGTTTTTCGCCATCTCGTTTGCCCCGTACTGGCTCATTCCGACACCGTGACCGTAGCCGTGAACGGTGAAGCGCCAGCCTCCGCTTATCTCCTCAAATTCAAAATTCAGCGATTTGAAGCCGAACTGACTCCGCAGCAGCTTCGCTCTTACGGCAACCCCCGAAAGACATATATAATCGGCTCTCCCGCTGTCTGTTTCGGTGATATAGATACCCTTTTTACCTGCCGAATTTACCTTTATCGCGCCGTCGGAGGCAAAAAGTGAGGCAATATCGCTGTCGGTGAGGGTAACTGTCGAAACGCGGTCACTTTCGGGCGTTGATACCGAAACGAGATAAGGCACGTTACCGCCCCAGATGTTTTTTGACGACTCTGTCATCTTATAAGAGCTTGAATGAAACACTGCAAGCGCGGGCTTTCCCTCCCAGGTTATTATTTGCCCCGCCGTCTGCTTGACGGCGTTCTTGATCTTCGTCATTATGCTCTCGGTCGTGGTCTTTCCGTAACGGGAAATAAGCTCGTCTTGCGAGACGTAGGATTGACAATGAGAGTAATCGGTGCAAACGTCGGCACCGTCCTTGTGTGAGCCGCTTCCGAGCTTGTTCAGACAGTAGCTGCGTGCCGCAACCGCTTGTGCCTTGAGCGCCTCTGTGTGAAAGGTGTAGGGCATTTCGGCGGCAAGGACGCAGACTATGTAGTCCTCAAGCGGCATTTCGACCGTCTTGTCCTCTTTTGCAATATAAACGAGGAGCTTGTCGGTCGGCTTTTCGGGGGTGGGGGCTGTTGTTGACTGTTCGGGTTGTGTGTCGGAATCGGTTTCGGTGCCGATCGGCTCGTTCGTTTCGGTCGGAATTTGGATTTCTTCTTCCGTCTCGGTCGCAGTCGCAACGGATACGAGCGGAACGGTCACCGTGAATATACAAAACGCGATAAGTGCAAACAGCGTAAGCTTTCGTCTCAGATTCATAATTTCATCTCCTTTTTTTAATGAATATGAAAAAACCGCTGAAGTTATGCAGAGTTGATTTTTGTATAACGCCGTGATATAATGAGAGAAACAAGGAGGTGAAACGATGCTTGACACTGTATTGAGGGAAGCGGAAAGATATTCCTTTCCGATAATCATTTCGGACGGCGAGACGGTTTTGCGTAATTCGGAAGCTAAGAGAACAAGGTCGCTTTCACGCGTTTCGCCGCTTTCCTGCCTTGGAAAAATGACGAAAGAAAAGGTTTTGAAGCTCGATGACGGAACGGCTCTGGCTGTTGCTTTCAAGCCACCGAAAAACCGTATGGCACTCGTTTACCGCCGCTTTGGATTTTTAATATTCATGTATCTGCCTATGCTCGAAAATATCGGAAGCATACCGAACGGCGTTTTCGATCTCAACGTGTCGGGCGCCGACCTGCCCGAAGCTTTATCGGAGCTTTCGGTCAGGCTCTTTCCGAGCCGCGAAATGTCGGTATCGTCATTTGTAAGAATATCGTCGCTTGCGGCAACGCTCTCGTTTTCCGAGGACGTAGTCAAATCAGAGCTTGACGGCGACGGAATGATCGGCGTTGGAACGGCATTTCACGCGTTAGGTAAGGCGCTCTGCGAGCTTGATATAAAAGACGTGACCGAGCTGAGTGAGCCGCCCGTTACGTTGTCTTATTCGGATGGCGGTCTTTCGATTTCGGTTTACGGATATGAAATATGGAGTGAGTGCTCTGCCGTGCTTACTGCGGTTGCGCCCTATTCCTTTACCGAAAAGGAATATTCGTCGGCGCTTTTGCTTGCTTTTGCGATCTCAATAATGCGCTCGCGCAAAACGACGGTGAAAGACGTCTTTCGGTAAAACAGAAATTTATAAATATTCGACCGCTTTCGAATCCTTCGTTTGGAACGCGGCAAATACCCGTGTTTACAACCAACTGCGAACGCAGTGAGTATCATAACGCCGAGCGCAAGCGAGAGGTTATAACTGTAAACTAAAAAAGCAAACACGTTTCGTGTTTGCTTTTTTAATCCTTGTCCCTCACCGCGTCAACTACGCTCTTAACGATAATTGCGCCGATAGGGAATACGAAAAGCCCCGAAAAGCCCATAAGCTTGAAGCCGATATACATAGCCGCAAGCGTAATAAGCGGCGAAACACCAACGCTCTCTCCGACTATCTTAGGCTCGGACACCTGTCGGACGAGCCATATTATTCCGAAAACGATCAGAAGCCCCGTTGCCGTGTAGCTGTTGCCCATCATATAAAGCACGACCGCCCACGGCACAAGCACCGTTCCGACGCCGAGCACGGGCAGAATGTCGATAAGCGCGATAAGCACCGACAAGGTCAGAGCGTAGGGGATTTTCAGTACCAGAAATCCGATAAATAACTGCACGCAGGTGATGGTCAGTATGACGGCATACGCCTTGACGTACTTTTTCGCCGCCTTCATTAGCTTTTCCTTGATCTTGAAGAGCCGGGGGCGCTTTTCTTTCGGCACGAATCTGACGATAAAGCAGTTGAGAGAGGAAACGTCGGCACCGAGATAAAAGGTCGCAACGACGAGCGTAATGAGAAACAGCAGTATCCCGGGAAGCGACGATACGAAGCCCATTACCGCATCGGGTATCTTGGCGGAAAACGAGGTGAGCGCGCCTTCAAGCATGTTTACCGTCGCGGTGCGAATCACGTCGAGCGCCTTTTGGTTCTCTATTTTTGAGAGAATCGGTATCTTTTTCATAGCGCCGTCGCTTGATCGGATCATGTCCTCGATAAAATCGGCGCCGCCGTCGGCAATGCCCTTTGCCATGTCGGTAAGCTCCGATGCCATTCGTCCGAAGAATATCCATGAAAGGGCGAATATCACGGTGAAAACGAACCCAACCGCCGAAAATGCCGCGACCTTTCTCGGAATGTGTGTCCGCTTGCAGATTTTGTCGATCGTCGGACGGAGAAACAGCGCGGCAGTGTAGGCGATGATGAACGGAAGCAGCGGCGAAAGCAGAAATTTTATGAAAATATAAACGCCGATAATCGTGACGGCGGCGTAAGCAATAAAAACGAGATTTCTTTTATAGCCCTTTGGCGGCAGATCCATAATACACCTCAAAAATATCTTTATTTTCATTATACACCGCTAAAACCGAGTAAATTCACTTTCTGTAATTGATTTATCCACAGATATGTGATAAAATAAGATCAACAAATCATAAAGAGGTAGTTATGAAGAGATTTTTGTCAGTCATTTTAGCTTTAACGTTTTTGCAGGTGCTCTTTTCTTGCAGTAAGCCCGATTATAACGTTACCGAGATCGACGGATATATTGTTGAAGAAAGTGAAGCTCCGACGAACTACGTCCGTATCGTTATGAAGAACGGTGACGCGATGCTTGTCGAGCTTTACCCCGACGAAGCGCCGATAACGGTTGCGAATTTCAAAAAGCTCGTCTCCGAGAAGTATTACGACGGAATAATATTCCACCGTGTAATTTCCGGCTTTATGATCCAGGGCGGAGACCCGAACGGAGACGGGATCTCAAACGGTGACCGTCCGAATATCAAGGGCGAGTTCAGCGCGAACGGCGTTGAAAACAATATAGCTCACGAGCGCGGAGTGCTTTCGATGGCTCGTCTCGAAAACAATTACAACAGCGCGTCGACGCAGTTCTTTATCGTTCATCAAACGTCGGTGATTAACAGCGAGTCTCTAAACGGACAGTATGCGGCATTCGGTAAGCTTCTCGCGGGCTACGGCACGCTTGATAAGATAGCGTCCGTCAAGACGGGAAGAAACAACAAACCGACGTCAAAGCAGCAAATGGCAGAGGTAAGATTCGTTAATATAGTATCGACACCAACAACACCCGACACAGAGTAAAAAAGGGCGGATATCCGCCCTTTTTTCTTGCTATTTATGAAGGATCACCCGCAATTTTGTGTGAGCGAAGCATCGGGCGTTGTCTTACCTTCTCCAGCGGGAGAAGGTGTCAACCGCAGGTTGACGGATGAGGTGTTCTGAATGGAAGCTAACTAATTTGAACTATAATCAGCTTTTTCATCTGACACCTCATCCGCCTCGTTACACTCGGCACCTTCTCCCGCTGGAGAAGGTAAAATAATGCGGCGAAGCATTGCCACGTTTTGCGCTTTACTTATTACTTCTTCCCTCAAAAAAGCACCCTAACGGAAATGGATTCCGCAGGGTGCTTTTCAATATGCTCGCTCTTTTTCTCATCCAAAATCGTGCCTTGTTCCGCCGCCGCTTCCTATTTCTTCAAATAAGCATACGATTTTTTCGATTTTCTCAAAGCATTCTTTGTCGTCCAAGGTTTCATCATTTAATATTGCCTTTATCCATTCTAATACTATGTAACATTCTTTTTCAAAAAGCAATTCCACATCTTCTCCTGTAATTATTTCCTTGTTATACTTTTTTGATACATTATCAAGAATTGCTTGCCACAATTTCAAAAATAACTCCCTCGCTTTCGTTTATGGGGATTATATCCCCTTAATAATTTAGATTATAACCCCCATAATAATAAATGTCAAGTATGGAGGTTGTATAATGATCGTATTCGATAAACTTTGGAAAACAATGAAAGAAAAAGGTGTATCTACCTATAAGCTTCGTGAGGAGTGCGGAATTGACAGTAAGACGGTTCGCCGTCTTAAAGCCAACGAAAATATTGAGACCAAGACGCTTGACAAGCTTTGCGCCGCTCTTGATTGCAAGATCGAAGATATAGTAGAGTATAAGCCGTAATTTCATAAACAAAAAAGCACCCAAGCGGAAATGGATTCCGTCGGGTGCTTTTTCAATTTATTCTTCCTCTTTGGGGACGAAGATGTTGCAAATATCGGTAATTCTCGGGTTGTACTTGACGGAGTCGAAGCACTGAAGCGGCATTACCTCGTTCATAAAGATGTCGCGGAGCGGAGTTTTCTTGTTCTTCTGCGGGATCTGGAGTTGGGTCTTACTAAATCTCATTCCCTTGACGAGGGGCGAGGTGTGGGGAAGGGCCTTCGGGAGATTGTCGAACTCGTTTGCGGTTACAGCGCAGTCGGCAAGGCAGTTGAGCGCCTCGTCGGGACGGTCGAGCGACATAAGAAGCACAGCCATGTCCTTGAGGAGCATCATGTGCGTGTATGCGCCCTCGAAAATGTCGCCGTCGGGATAGACGGACTCGCGAATACCGCTCGCAACGGAAAGAAGCTCAAGCTTGTCCTTTGCCTTGAGGTCGGTAGAATTATCAACGTATTCCATGATCGCGTTGATGAGGTGCGAGGTGTAGGATGAAATGTTCTCCTTGATAGCGGTGATCTTGCTCTCACCCTCCGAGATTATCGGAAGCATATCCTCGCGGCAGATCTTTCTGCCGGGAAGCGACATTGCAATTTCTCTTGCGCTGTCGGTGTCGCGCAGATCCTCATAGTAGTGCAGACAAAGGAGGCGCTTCGCTTCAAGGCGGACGGCATCGTCGGTGCAGCTGCCGAGTATCTCCTCACCGATCGAAAGAAGCTCGCCCGAATAGTGCTTGACCATTGCAGGACGGTCACAGCTGAGGTAAAGACCGTACATGAGAAGACACTTGAGGCGGTATTCCTCGGGGAAATACATAACGCCCTCGCGGATAGCGTCGAGCGCTTCCTTTATGTTGCCCGATGCAACTCTTTCCTGGAAGAGATCGGCGTATTCCTTGATCTTGTCCTCGTTGTCGAACTCGTCCATGCACATAAGCTCGTCGGTCGAAACGCCGAAATAGCTTGCAAGCACGGGAATAAGCTCGATGGGGGGATAGCTTTCGCCCTCCTCCCAAGCGATTATGTCCTTGCAGTTTACGTTAAGATACTGCGCGAGAGCGTCCTGAGAGATCTCCTTTTTGAGACGGTAAACGCGTATCTTTGCGCCCATGTTTATAAACATATCCATTCTCCTTATTTTGCCACGGTAAGGGCAATTATTTTTTTTATATCGTCTGGCTGATCCTTCGCCTCGGTACACGCCTTGTTACGGCGTATCGCACCGCACTTCACGCATCTGTGCGTGATGATATATCCCTTTTTCGGGTCGGGGGCAGCCGATATCGGCTGTAGGTCTCCGCCGCAGTCGCTTGCACGGTCACCGGGATTGATGTCAAGGTGCCGCGACCAAAGGCAAAAGGGACAGTGATTGCGCGATGTGTATTTAAGCGGACGGACCTCTTTCCCGCAGTGGACACAGATAAATCCGTCGTCATTTTTTGAAAAGCGCTTTGCTTCAAGACCGTCGGTCATATTTTTAACTCCGTAATTTCGGCAAATGCCTAAAAATATCTTTCTCTGAGCGTGACGAGAGCGTCACGGCTTTGCAGTGACACCTTCTTACGAGGGAGAAGGTATTGCGTATCCGTTCTTTGTGCTCTGCTCCCTCATTATACAATGCTTTTTATTTTTTTTCAAGGGCGATTTACCAAAACTCTCGACAAACGCCTTTTTTTGTTATATAATAGTGCCATAATAGTGTATTTGGAGCAGTTTATGACCGAAAGAAAAGTCAAAAACACGGATAGAATATACGAAAAGGACTCGTCAGTGTCGGTTTTTGAAGCGACGGTGCTGATGTGCGGGGACGCGAACGGCGCTTATAAGGTCGTCCTCGACAGCACGGCGTTCTTCCCGACGGGCGGCGGACAGAGCTGTGACACGGGAAGCCTGAACGGAATTGAGGTCAAGGACGTCCATATCGAAAACGGCGAGATAATTCACGTCATTTCCAAGCCGATCGGGGTCGGTCAGAGGGTAACGGGTCGTATAAATTACGAGGAGCGCGAAGAGAAGATGCGCTCGCATACGGCGGAGCATATTCTGTCGAGCGTTCTTAATAAAAATTACGGCTTAAATAACGTCGGCTTCCATCTCGGGACCGTCGATACTACCTGCGATTTTGACGGTATTCTGAGCGCTGAGCAGTTAAGTGATGCCGAGGACGAGGTCAATAGGATAATCCGCGAAAATCACCCCGTTTATCCCGTATTTCCGTCCGAAGGTGAACTGAAAAACCTTGAATACAGAAGCAAATTAGAGCTGACAGAGGACGTCCGCATCGTGATGATAGGCGGGGACGGATCGGTCGACAAATGCGCCTGCTGTGCGCCGCACGTCAAAGAAACGGGCGATATAGGACTTTTCAAAATAGTTGACAGCTATAAGTACAAGGGCGGCACGCGAGTGCATATACTGACGGGACAAAAGGCGCTCGACAGAGCGCGAGCGGATTTCAAGGGAATAAAGGCACTTTCGGTGCTTCTTTCCGCTAAGCCTAACGGCGATGACGTAATTTCAGCCGTTAAGTGTCTCATAGATGAATCAAAAGCCAGCAAAGCCGAGCTTAACGCGGCTAACGAGCGCATAAATTCGCTTATCTGCGCGTCTGTTACAGATATCGATTTTGCCATTATATTCGACAACCGTTCCGAGGCGCAAACGCTTCGCTCGCTATGTCTGTCTGCTGCCGAAAAGGCAAAGACCGCGGCGGTTTTCGGCGGGACTGACGGCAGATTAAATTTCGTCATCGCGGGAGAAAAGGCGCATGATGCTTTTGAAAAAATGAAAGCAACGCTCAACATCCGCGGCGGCGGCAAAGATGTCATCTGCGGCACCGCTTTTGCCACCGAGAGCGAGATCAAGGCACTTTTTGACGGAAAAAATATATAAAACAGATGCTTTAACACCGATACTAAGAATTATTTTTGAGGCGGAACTCGCCCCAAAACCGAATACGGGTATCACAATGACGTCATGAACTACGTTCCCGTGCACAATGGCGACGTTTTCTTGCCTTCCCCTCAGGGGGCGGTGGCTGAGCGAAGCGAAGTCGGATGAGGTGTTCGGCTCCCTTGTGTAAAGGGAGCTATTGAGTACACCGTTTTTGCGCGAGCGAGCAATGCAAAAAAACATAAAACAAAAAAGCACCCGAAGCGGAAATTCTTTCCGCGGGTGCTTTTTTGCTAAGTAACTTTAATTATTCCTGCTCGGGAGCTCCAACGGGGCAAGCGCCTGCACAAGCGCCGCACTCGATGCACTCGTCTGCATTGATTACGTACTTGTCGTCTCCCTCGGAGATGCAGCTTACAGGACACTCGTCAGCGCAAGCGCCGCAAGCGATGCAATCGTCATTGATCTTGAATGCCATCAGTATATCCGTCCTTTCTTGGAATTAATCCGATTTTATAAAAGCATTATAGCACAACACTTTTATAAAATCAACCTTTATTTTTTATTTCAGACTTATTTTTTGTAGGCTTTTTCGGGCTTTTTGGCGTTCGCGTCGCCGTTTTTCTGTTTCTGAGCGTCATCGCGGGAGTTTTTGCCAACGGTTTTATGCTTGCCCTTGGCGTGACCCTTGACCGTCAG
This sequence comes from Eubacteriales bacterium, assembly GCA_045591885.1. Lineage (GTDB taxonomy): Bacteria > Bacillota > Clostridia > Oscillospirales > CAG-272 > Colimorpha_A. The sequence continues at coordinate 9,677 of JAZNTT010000023.1, forward strand.
ATCGTCACGGCGGTAGAGGCGGAAGGTGTCGGGGTCCTTGTCGAGAGCGACCTTTACCATTCCCTTGAGTGGCATCGACTCAACTACAACGCCCTCGCCGTCGGGGGTCTCAACGATCGCGTCGACCTTCGGCGTGATCGCACTTTCGGCAAGATAAGTATCGTACTCGTAGCGCAGACAGCACATAAGACGACCGCACGCGCCCGAAATTTTCGCGGAATTGAGCGAGAGATTCTGTTCCTTTGCCATTTTGATAGATACCTGAACGAAATCAGGCAGGAAGCTGTTACAGCAGAAGGGACGGCCGCAGATTCCGAGACCGCCGAGCAGCTTTGCCTCGTCGCGGATACCGATCTGACGAAGCTCTATTCTCGTGCGGAACACCGATGCGAGATCCTTGACGAGATCGCGGAAGTCGACACGTCCCTCGGATGTGAAGTAGAAGAGAAGCTTCGAGTTATCAAATGCGTATTCTACCTCGACGAGCTTCATGTCAAGACGGTGCTCCTCGATTTTGGAGAGGCACATATTGTATGCCTCTACCTCTTTCTGAAGATTTTCCTCGTGGCGGCGCTCATCGTTGTCCGTTGCGATACGGACGAGCTTGCGGAGGGGAAGAACGACCTCGCTTCCCGAAACGGTTCGCTTCGGCATTACGACAGTCGCGTATTCGAGACCGCGCGCTGTCTCGACGATAACGTGAGAATTTTCGACGCAGTCGATACCGTTCGGCTCAAAGTAGTACATCTTTCCGCCTTCTCTGAAACGAACGCCGACAACCTCGTAAAAGGGCTTCTTCGGCTCGTTTGATGCTGGCGCTTCAGCCTCACAGGGGGGATTTACAGGCTCTTCATCGAAGAACAGCTCCTCGCTTGCTTCTTCAACAGCTTCGACCTCTGATTCTTCGGTAAGAACGCCTTCCGCTTCAAGCTTTGCCTTTTCTGTCGGCTCTGCCTGAGGCTTATCCTCGCGCTTCGGACGGTTGTTTTTGTAGAATCTGCGGCGGTTACGGTTATGCTTTTTTCCGCCGTTACCGTTGCTTGGACGGTTAGCGTTATTGTTGTTTTCGTTTGGCACTTTATTTTCCGTTTCTCCGACATTTGTTATTTCCGCTTCTCCGTCGGTAAAGAAGCGGCACGCAAAATCCCTTGGTGTCATAAACCGCCGTCGGGAATCGGCGGAGTTTTTGCGGTGGTGTGCAGCTTTGAATAAAGCTCACATCACGTCCGCCAGTCTTCCCGACGCAACTACTGCGGCGGTGCGGACGTTGATGTTTGTTTGTGTGACTTCAAAATATAGGTTGTCAAGCACGGCAATCAGACGAACGAGAGTGCTTAACGGGAACTTTTCTGAAAGCTCGGCTGCCTGATCTCGGTCGGAATAAAATATCATATCGCTCTCTCCGCCCTTTTTGACCATGGCAAGGTCGCGCAGAGCATTCTGCATAAGGGAGAGGATAGAACCGTAATTCTCTCTGTCACCGCTTTCGTCAAGGAGAGCAAGCATAAGGGCAGCGCCATTATTTTCGGAGAGCAGAGAGACTATATTTTCCGCTTTTTTTATAAGCTGAGGCGTTTTTTTGTTTTTACCCTCAAGGATCGAGAGCGCCTTGCCGTAGCTTCCGCCCGACGCGCTGACGATTTTTCTCAGCGCCGCCTCGTCCTTCGAAAAAAGCTCGGACGCCTTTTTGACGTTTGCGGTCAAAAGCTCGGTCAGTCTTTTATCGTTAAATACCTCGGTCTTGATCTCCGGCGCACGGGAGCGGACGGTTGGGAGAAGCTGAGAGGGAGCGGATGTTAGGAGTATGAAGTATACACTTTTCGGCCCCTCCTCAAAAATTTTGAGAAGTGCGTTCTGCGCCTGGTGGGTCAGCTTTTCAGCGTCTTTGATTATGTATATCTTCACGTCGAGATCGTTCGGGAGAATGTACGCGGTGTCGGTAATTTCTCTTACACTCTCGATACCGATGGTCTTTCTGTCCTTTATCAGCCCGATGTTTATAACGTCCGGGGAGATGCCCTCGGATATTTTACGGCAGGACGGACATTTTCCGCACGGGCGCATTTCGCCGTTGCAGGCGATAGCCATGGCGAAAAGGAGCGCGGCGGTGCTTTTACCGCTGCCCTCGGGACCGCTTATCATAAATGCATTAGGAAATGCCCGTTTTGAAGCAAAGCCGCGAAGCGTGCTTTTTAATGCCTCGTTACCGAAAAGAACGTCGAGCGTCATTATAAATGCTTGAACTGTTCAACGTTCAGCACGAAAACGGTCGCTCCGCCGACTGTGACCTTCGTCATTTCACGGGTAAGCGATGCGGGATCACCCTTTGCGATGCTGTTCGGAACAACCTGCTCGCGCTTCTTACAGTTTTGAGAAATAATGTCCATAGCGCGCTCTGTGCCGGCATCCTCAACACCGATGAGGAACGTCGAGTTTCCGCTCATAAGAAATCCGCCGGTTGACGAGATTTTCGTAACGGAAAATCCCTCGCGGCTGAGAGAGGTGCTGACGGAATGTGCGTCGTCGTTATTTACAATAGCAAGTAAAAGCTTCATAATATGATCTCCTTGCAGTTTAAAAACGTGGTTTTGGGGAAACATAATCCCAAATTATTATAACAAACTTTTTTATAATTGTAAAGAGCAAAAGAATGGAGAAAAAGGGCGTAATATGAAATTTTTCGGCAAAAAGGACCTGATGTATCTTCTTGTTATCGCGATCCTCGTTTTGACTGCGGTATTTTTCGCCTTTAAGGGCATGATCTCTGAGGATAAATACGAAAAGTACCGAGGAAGAATATTAAACCGCGCCATTGAAGGCTCGATACAGCTTCTCGGTGAATATATCGAGACGGAGGATCCGCGCCTATCCTCGTTTTTGTCCTCGCGGCTCTGTGAGCTTCCGCTCGGAGACGAGGAGAGAGAGGCTGTCATATCGTTTTGCACCGACGTTGCGCGTTCAAAGGAAAATCCCGACAGCAAGCGACGATCGCTTCTGTATGCGGGGGAGCTTATGACCGCTTTGATAGACAACAGAAGCGCGATCAAGCGCGGTGACGTTACGTCGATCCCGCTATATGAGGGCGAGGTGCCGACTTTGTCACAGCCTGTGGATAAACCGTACCTCTCGGAGGCGAAAAAGATACTCGGCGTAAGTGAGCTTCGCTCGTATGCGAGAGGGAACGTGATCGGTTACCGAACCGCGAGCGCGTATGCGGAGTTTGAGAACGGCGTTTTTATACGTTATCTCTGCCGCCGCGACGGAAAGCAGAAAATAGAGCTTGACGACGCAAAAAAGGACGCCGTTAAGTTCGCGGAGCTTTATTGCGGAGGCGGGAAACCAACCGCTGAAAGCTCCGAGGACGGCTGTTTCCGCTTCGTTTTCGACGGCTTTTATGTCGACGTTTCGGTTTTTGGCGGCGTTATGAGATACGAAAGAACGAAAATTTGATTTACCCCTTTATTTTTCGGTTATTATGTGTTATAATTATCAAAAATCAACTGTTAAGGTGAAAAAATGGCTAATTACAGAGTCGGAAGAATAAACGAAGAGCTTATGAAGGCGCTTTGTGAAATAATAAGAACGGTAAAGGACCCCCGTGTTTCGGGCGCATTCGTCAGCATTACGGCTGTTGACTGCACGCCCGACCTCAAAAACGCAAAGGTCTATTTCTCGGTCATGGGCGAGCGCCGTAAGGGTGACACGCAAAAGGGACTTGAAAACGCGACCGGTTATATCAGAACGCAGATTGCAAAGATGCTCAATCTCCGCATCACACCCGAGCTTCGCTTCATTTCGGACGAATCGATGAAGCACGGAGCACATATCAGTGCTCTCATGAAGCAGGTCGAGGAGGAGCTTCGCGAGGCAGACCGCAAGGCGGCAGAGCTCGAAGAAGAAAACGAGGAAGAATAAAAAAGCACCCGAAAGGGTGCTTTTTTGTTGTTCTTTATACTCCCGAATATGCAGAGAAGCCTGCATCGATGGGGAGAACGATTCCCGTGATAGCGGAAGCGGAACGGTCGTCGCAGAGCATGAGAGTTGCGCCGAGAAGCTCGTCGCTCTCAACGAATCTGCCCATAGGAGTGCCGTTCAGGATCTTCTTGCTTCTTGCCGTGGGGTTGCCCTCCTCGTCAAAGAGGAGCGAACGGTTCTGCGCAGAGAGGAGGAAACCGGGAGCGATTGCGTTGCAACGGATTCCTGTGCCTGCAAAGTGAGTTGCGAGCCACTGCGTGAAGTTCGAAATGCCTGCCTTTGCCGCAGAGTATGCGGGGATCTTGGTGAGCGGAATGTAGGCGTTCATAGAGGAAATATTGAGGATCGCGCCCTTGCCCTTTTTTACCATGTCGGCAGCGAACACCTGAGTCGGGAGCAGCGTTCCCTGGAAGTTGAGCTTGAATACGAAGTCGATTCCGTCCTGAGTGAGATCGAAGAAGGACTTTTTGCCCTCTACCGCCTCGTGCTGATACTCGTTATCGGTCGTTGCGGCGGGATTGTTTCCGCCCGCGCCGTTGACGAGAACGTCACATTCGCCGAGTTTTTCAACAACAGCATCATGAGCTGCCTTGAGCGACTCCATCTGAAGAACGTTTGCCTGAAAAGCCTCACAGATGAAGCCCTCGGCCTTGAGCTCGTTTGCGAGCTTTTCGACGTTTGCGAGGTTGAGGTCAAGAGCCGCAACCTTTGCGCCCGACTGTGCGAACGCGCGAGCCATTGCGGAGCAGATAAGTCCGCCCGCGCCGGTTACTACTACCACCTTGCCGGTGTAATCAATGTTAAGAGGAAGATTGATCATGATGTTTCTCCTTTGGGATTTATGGGGGATATTCACCTTATGTGAATGTTTGAACACGTTGTTTACCTTCTCCTGAGGGAGAAGGGGGACCACGAAGTGGTGGATGAGGAGTAATCTCACAATATAGACACCAAAGAAATCGTCAAAGCTCATTACATTCGCTTTGATAAACTCTTTGACACCTCATCCTACCGTGGCTTGCCACTTGCACCATTCTCCCGCCGGAGAAGGCAAAGTGAAATGCCGAAGCTTTTGATTGTCTGTAATAGAGCGAACGTTGTATTACAGCAGATCCAATTTTCCGCCGTTTGCTTCGATAAGACCGTTTATATATGCACTGCCGAGGGCGCGGTCGTAGAGACCGTAGCCGGGCTTTCCGGTCTCGCCCCAGATCATTCTGCCGTGGTCGGGACGGAAATATCCCTCGAAGCCGTTTTCAACGAGCGCCTTGACGACCTCGTTCATATCGACACTTCCGTAAGCGGAAAGATGTCCCGATTCCTCAAAGCTCGTGTCGGGGAGGATCTTGATGTTGCGGAGATGCATAAACGCGATGCGGTCTGCCTTCGCGTACTTCTTGGTAAGAGCGACCATATCGTTCTTCGGCGAGCAGCCGAGCGAGCCGATACAGAGGCAGAGGGAGTTTGCGGGGCTGTCGACGATCGAAAGCATACGGTCGATGTTCTTTTCGTCGGTAATTATTCTCGGGATTCCGAAAATGGGATAAGGCGGATCGTCGGGGTGAATCGCCATTCTTACACCGCATTCCTCAGCGACCGGAATAATCTTCTTAAGGAACTTTTCAAGGTTCTTCCAAAGTCCCTCCTCGCCAAGCTCACCGTAAGCGACGATAAGCTCGCGGATCTTCTCGCGCGTGTAGCTTGCGTCCCAGCCGGGCAGACAAATGTCGTCCTTGAGAGGATCAAGCCCCTTCATCTGATCCCAATACATAACGAGCGAGGTCGAGCCGTCAGGCGCTTCCTTGTCGAGCTGGGTGCGGGTCCAGTCGAAAACGGGCATGAAGTTGTAGGTTATGCACTTGATGCCGTATTTTGCACAGCGGCGGATGTTTTCGCAGTAATTTTCAATGTGACGGTCGCCCTCGGGGAGTCCGAGCTTGATCTCCTCGGTCACGGGGATCGACTCAACAATGTCGAAAACGAGACCGTTTTCCTTGCAAAGACGGCAAAGGCGCTCGATGCTTTCCTCGGGCCAAACCTCACCGGGTTTTACGTCATAAACCGCAGAAACGACCGAGCGCATGCCGGGTATCTGCGAAATATACTTTAACGATACGGGATCGCTTTCACCGTACCAACGAAATGAACTTATCATAGTTTCCTCCGAAAAATAAACTTTAAAAACATTATACCCTCAATGACTCTCTTTGTCAACTTTTTTGAAGGAATTAATTCAATACATTGAAAAAAAGCTCACAAAATGAGCTATTTTCTTATTTATTTGCAACATTATGCGTTTTCGTATATATCGAAAGGGTATCTGCCGACAGCCGCGAGGTAATCCATTCCGGCGGGAGCTGTCTTATCATTGAAAGCTTCATGGCTTTTATCAATTCAAGAAAAATCATCAAATACATTATTAGGATAAGGCGGTAAAAAGTCAACGGATTTGGCGTTAAAAGCCCCAAAAAGCGGCGATGATAGTATTATAATATGGATAATCGGCACGAAAATTTCTTTTTTTCAAAAAATGTGTTGACAAATAGCTTGGAATGTGATATAATTCCTAAGCGCTTTCGATGGAAAGCAAAAATGTGGCGGAGTAGCTCAGTTGGCTAGAGCAACCGGTTCATACCCGGTAGGTCATGGGTTCAAGTCCAATCTCCGCTACCAGGCCCGTTGGTCAAGCGGCTAAGACACCGCCCTTTCACGGCGGTAACACGAGTTCGATTCTCGTACGGGTCACCAAAACAAAAACAGGGTAGCATCGCTACCCTGTTTTTGTTTTGCCGATTC
>JAZNTT010000024.1:0-19899 GCA_045591885.1 Eubacteriales bacterium
CTCTCTGTAGGAGGCGGTGCAGTGTTGCCACCGCATCCCACCATACTCACAAGCACCCCACAGCAGAGAAGAAGGATTATTAGTTTTTTCATATATCATCCACCGTTTCTAACCCTTCCATTACTTCAACCATTATTCGTACCGCAAGGATGAATCCATCCCTAAACGCATCTCGTTCGGTCAGTCCCGACAGTTCGCTCTGACAGTCTTTGAATTTTTCGAAAGTTTCTTTCTGCTGCTCAGTGAGCGTTGCCGTTAGGCTTTCCTCGTTTTTGCATATGAGCTTTACGAGTTGATCGACTCTCGAACCGCGCTTTATGTACCTTTCGTGCGGACTGATGTTACCGTAATACAGATCTTCAAGTGTTGTCATGTGCGTTGCACCTCCTTTTTGCAACACAAACACATACCACAACACTTTCCACAAGTCCAGCGATTTTCGACATAAAATTCAAAAAAAGCACCGCATTTCTGCGACGCTTTGATATTTTGTAATGAAATAATACAAAAGACAGCATAGCCATCATAGACTATGCTGCCTTTCTATGTTATCCTATTCGGTTTTCGTTTTCTCCGTTAAGGACATCACGCTTTTCCGTGAGTGCTTTTTAATTATTTCAAGGTAATTTCAATCGCTGCGACAGCAGCCTTGGGGAGCGTCACGGTGTTACCCTCAAAGGTAGTAACCGTTTCGTCGAAGCAACCGATATTTTCGGGAGTGATCTCTGTCTCGGGATCAACTGCGATGCAGAACATCTTGCCCTCTGCTATTTCGCGTCCGCCAAGGTCGAATGTGATGCTTTCGGATGCGCCGGAGGAGGTGTTTGCAGCGTGAATGAATATCTTGTTGTCGGTTATTGATGCAACTGCATCAACGCTTCCGTTATAGGATATATCGAGCGCCTTTTTGCCCTGATGCGCTCTGAACAGGCGCATTATCTCGCCGACCGGCTGGAGATAGCACTTGCTGTAATCGTACATAGGCGCGGGAAGGATAACCGCGTTACACTGCCATACAGTGCCGAGGAAGTCCGCCATAGTTGCTATATCGAGGACGTCGGAGTGACGCATGAGCATATTGTGCCATACTGCGTAGGATACGCCGGCTGCCCAGGTAGAGAGAAGCTCGTTACGGTTTCTTCCGGGAACGCAGTAGTGTCCCTCGGTCATAGCAAGGTGCTTGTTACCGATATCGTTTCTGATGCGCTTGATGTGATCCTCTACTTCGCTCGGAGCTTTCATGAGTGCGTCCCAGGTTGCGCCCATATCCTTACGGTAATTAAGGTCGTACAGGGGGGAGTTTTTATCTGCATCGGGGTGATGGTGGAATGCAACGAGGTCTACCTCGTCGACCTGACTGATCTTTATCGGCCAGGTATCGTCTCCGTCCTTGCCGTAGTCGCCCCAACCGATTATCTTTATGCTCGGGTCGACCTCTTTCATTTTCTTCGCAAATCTCTCGCAGGTGTAACGGTTTTCATCTGAGGTAAAGCACTGCTTTCCGAGGAGCTTATAGGAGGTTTCGTTACCGATCTGCCAATATTTTACGTTATAGGGCGCATTCTGCGCGCACGCTTTACGAAGCGCGTTATCCGGGTTGTTACAGTAATCTACCCATTCTGCCGCCTCATCGGCTGTGCCGAGGCGGATTGTATCGTTTTTAGGGTACTGCCAAACCTTAAGTCCCTCAGATTCCATATTTACGGTTATGAGCGGCTCAGCACCGACTCTGCGGCAAAAATCGATGACCTCGTGAGTACCGACCTGATTAAAGAACTTTCCGCCCCAACAGTGGTTTCTCATCGGGACACGCATATTTTGCGGGCCGATCGCTTCCTTCCAGTGGTAGTATGATGCGAAGCATCCGCCCCAGCGGATCATTGTCGGCGCGAGGTGCTTTACGGTGTCGATGACCTGAGGATACCAGTCGTTAGTATCATAATTCCATGCCGCATCAACGGATGTATCGGCATTTCCAAGCGGCTCCATAAATTGCATATAAAGATAGGGGGATATTTCGTGTTTTTCGGTAAGATTTATCTTGATTTTTGACATGATTTATTCCTTTCTTGGTAGTATATTTTAATTATATCCCCCATCTTTTTGAAAATCAATAAAAAAGACAGAACGGTTTAAAAATTAATGTCTTTATTTTGAGGTTTTTTAAAATAAACTATTGATTTTATTTTTGAGCGGTGTTATCATGGAATCATGGGAAGAAATACTTTTTTAATCAACAGCCGCTCTCATAAGCTGAAGGTTTTCAGAATCGGAGCGACTGCAAAAATTCTCTCAAACGAAAAAAAGGATGATAATGAGCTTGGAGTGGTTCATACACATTTTACCTATGAGGTATTTCTTGTGACTGACGGTCAGCTCAGACTGATAACGGAAAACGGGGAATCGGTATATGAAAGGGCTGCCGTAATAATCCCGCCGAGAATCGGTCATTATTCCGTACCGAGCAGCGACGGAAGCTATTGTCTGCTTTTTTCGTTTGAAAAGGGAAACACTGATCTTGAAAATGTGGTTAAAAATAAAATAAGCGCTGTAAAGCTGTCGGACGATGCTGTCTTCTATGCAAGAAGGGCGGCAGAGAAGCTTGAGTCGAGTTCTCTTTGGGACGATAAAGACGCAGAGCTTCTTATCACGCTTCTATTTAACGAAATAACCGAGGCTATCTTGCCTGATGCGAAAGCGGACGGAGCAACTCAGATCTCACAAAGACACATAAACGCGATAGAGTCGATCGTAAACCGTCATCTGAAAAGCGGTGTAAAGCTTTCGGATATTGCCAAAGAGGTATACCTGAGCAAAAGGCAGGTCAGCCGAATCATCGCCAAGGAATACGGCTGCAGTCTGCCCGAGCTTATAAACAACAAGCGTTTAAAGGCGGCGGAGATACTTTTGCGAACAAAGGATATCAGCGTTTCGAGGGTTGCTGAGGAGGTGGGTATCAGCTCGAGCGGATACTTCTATACGCTTTTTAAGGAAAAATACGGACTTACGCCGCTTCAGTACAGAAAGCTGAAAGGGTCGGATCAGTAATGGAAATTTCTTAATAACCGGTTTGAGCCATGCAGGGAAGATACGGTTAATCCTTAGCTGGGGCGGCGGTGAAACGCAACAGTTTCATTGACGAGCGGTTGCTGTTACTATCAATTAAGAAAAAAAGAAATAAAGATGAATTTTACAGAAATAGCTGAAAACAGGCAGTCATGCCGTAATTACGATCCGACACGCGACGTCGAGAACGAAAAGCTTGAACAAATTCTTGAATCGGCACGCCTGTCACCGTCCGCTTGCAACGGACAACCGTACTTTATAACGGTATGTAAGGGCAAAGCGGCTAAAAAGGTCGCAAAGGCAACGGGCGGAAATGGCTTTGCTGAAATGATTTGTCACAGTTATCGAATTGATTTGGATGGGCAAAACATAGCGGTATTTCCTGTATATCATCCCGGTGCTAATTCACAGATAAATCGCAGTTTTGAGCGTCAGGTTGAGGACTGGAAAAGAATAACAGAGTATTATAAAACACCTTGAAGCGTTGCTTCAAGGTGTTTTGCCTTTATTTTTGTTTGTCAAGATCGTTTATGACGTACTCGTATTTTCCGAAGTTATACTGTTCCTTGTCCTTTGTAATGTCGCCGTATTCTATTGCCTTTGAAGGGCAGTTTCCGATGCAAGCCATACAGTGAGTGCAGTTATCGCCCCATACAGGCTTTTTGTCGACCATTTTGATGTTGTTGAGCGGGCAAAGCCTTTCGCATTTGCCGCAGCCCATACAGGGGTCGGTTGCGTAAAAATCCTTTGAGGTAAGCTTATATTTGCACCAGATAGGGTTGAACGGCACGGTGATGAGCGTTTCGAAGAGAAATACGTGACGCGCCTTTAGCTTGTTTCCCGCTGCGATATCGTTCACCACGGGATCTATATGTCCGTATGCGTCGATTATCCTTTTTTCAGTCTCTTCCTTAGGAAGCATTGGGTAGGAATCGCTTGCTATGTAATTTCTCGGCATTTTGAATTCAGCGTGTCCTTTGTAAACCATCTTCTTTGCCTTGAAAATTCTTTTTGCCAGAATTCCGGACGGTCCGCAGTAGCCTCCGCTCGTGAAAATGAAGTACACATCCTTGCTTCCCTCGAAGCTTAGCTTTTTGAGGTATTTCATCATGAATCTCGGCATTTCGCAAACGTAAACGGGAGCGCAGATTATAAATGGCTTTTCGGAATTAAGGGGAGTGTAGTCCTGATTTTTTATTCGGGGAAGAAGATTTACGGCTTCATCGTTAAGGCGCTTTGCGAGCTCCTTTGCCAAAAATTCCGTATTTCCCGTTGCTGAAAAATAAATAACCATATTGCCTCCAAGCTAAAATGAATATGCTTTGATTATAATATGCGAAAAAAAGTAAATCAAGCATGTTTTTGTTAACAAATAAGCTCCGCCTCGGTTTGGCGGAGCTTATTTTGGATCAAAGAAATTTGTTAAGCTTGCTCATCGTGTCTGCGTTCGGCTCGGGAATATCCGCAAATGGAAACGGGATTCCGAGCATATCGTACTTGACCTGACAGAGCTTTTTGAAGGGCAGAAGCTCGATCTTGTCGACGCAAGGGTGAGCATCAGCGATTTTTTTTAGCTCGAGGATACTGTCCTCGCTATCGTTCAGCGTCGGGATTATGACCTGACGGAGCGTCACGGGAATGTTCTTTTCGTTCGCGTAAGACAGAAATTCAAGCGGAGCAGAAAGGGAACAGCCGACGTGCTTTTTGTACTGTTCGTCGTTTGTATATTTAATATCGAGCAGTATTCGGTCGGTAACGGAGAGTAGCTCGCGGACGGGATCGGTGAGGATAGAGCCTGACGTATCGAGACAGGTGTTTATCCCCTCGCTATGGCAAAGTGAGAATATCTCGCGCACAAATTCCGCTTGTAAAAGCGGCTCGCCTCCCGAAACGGTGATTCCGCCGTCATCGCCGAAATACTCCTTGCAGTGGATCGCCTTGTCAACTATCTGACGGGCGGTATAAGACTTTCCGCCGCTCATATCCCACGTGTCCGGATTGTGACAGCAGCCGCACCGCAGATTACAGCCCTTGAGAAATACGACGAAGCGCACGCCGGGACCGTCGACGGTGCCTAAGCTCTGTATTGAGTGAACTATTCCCGTCATAGGGTTTCGTGGAACGTTCTGCTGATTACCTCGCGTTGCTGTTCGCGTGACAGCTTGTTGAAGTTTACCGCGTAACCTGAAACTCGAATGGTGAGGTTCGGATATGCCTCGGGATCTTCGTACGCCTTCATAAGAGTTTCGCGGTTCATTACGTTTACGTTGATATGGTGCGCCTTCTTTGCGAAGTAGCCGTCGAGTATAGAAACGAGGTTGTCCCTTCTTTCGTCCTCGGTTCTTCCGAGCGCCTCGGGAGTTATAGAGAAGGTGTTTGAAATACCGTCTCGGCAGTCGTCATAGGATATCTTAGCGACCGAGTTGAGCGATGCGAGTGCACCGTTTTCCTCGCGGTTGTGCATCGGGTTTGCACCGGGGGCGAAGGGCGTGAACGCCTCTCGGCCGTCGGGAGTTGCACCCGTGTTTTTGCCGTACATTACGTTCGAGGTAATGGTGAGAACCGAGAGAGTGTGAATGGCGTTACGGTAAGTCGGCGTCTTGCGAAGCTCGGTGATGAAGCGGTGAGTTGTATCCTTTGCGATGAGGTCAACGCGGTCGTCGTCGTTGCCGAACTTCGGGAATTCGCCCGACGTTTCAAAGTCGGTGATGAAGCCGCTCTCGTCGGTTATCGGGCGAACCGACGCGTATTTTATCGCACTGAGCGAGTCGGTGACGACGGAAAGTCCCGCGATGCCGAACGCCATGAAGCGCTCTATCTCGGTATCGTGGAGAGCCATCTGTATCTTCTCGTACGCATACTTATCGTGCATATAATGAATTACGTTCATCGTGTTTACGTAAAGATGAGCAAGCCACTTGACGTAAATATCGAATCTTTCGAGAACGGAGTCGTAATCGAGCTTGTCGCCCTGCATCACGGACATTTGAGGACCGATATGCATCTTGCTCGTCGTATCGTAACCGCCGTTTATGGCGATAAGAAGAAGCTTTGCGAGGTTACATCTTGCCCCGAAGAACTGCATCTGCTTACCGATCTTCATTGCCGAAACACAGCATGCGATAGCGTAATCGTCGCCGTAGATGGGGCGCATTACGTCGTCGTTTTCGTACTGTATTGAGTCGGTGTCGGCAGATACCTTTGCACAGTAGCGCTTGAAGCCTTCGGGGAGAGAGGTCGACCAAAGGACCGTGAGGTTTGGTTCGGGAGAGGAGCCGAGGGTGTAAAGTGTGTTGAGAATACGGAAGCTGCTCTTACTTACGAGGGTGCGTCCGTCCTCGCCCATACCGCCGACTGCCTCGGTGATCCACATCGGGTCGCCGCCGAAAAGCTCGTTGTATTCGGGCGTGCGGAGGTGACGTGCGAGACGGAGCTTGATTACGAAATCGTCGATAAGCTCCTGCGCTCCTTCTTCGGTGAGAACGCCGTTTTCGATGTCTCTTTCGATGTAAATATCAAAGAAGGTGCTTACTCGTCCGAGCGACATAGCTGCACCGTTCTGCTCCTTGATCGCGCCGAGATATGCAAAGTACGTCCACTGTATTGCCTCTCTTGCGTTAGCGGCAGGAGCGCTGATATCGTAGCCGTACATTGCAGCCATTTCTTTAAGATAGCCAAGGAAAGCAATCTGCTGATAAAGCTCCTCGCTGAGGCGAACGTGGTCTGCATCAAAGTTACCAAGTGCGAGATTGCTCTTATCCTTTTTCTTTTCTTCGATGAGCTTGTCAATGCCGTAGAGAGCAACTCGGCGGTAGTCGCCGATTATTCTTCCTCTGCCGTAAGCGTCGGGAAGTCCTGTAATAACGTGGCATTTGCGTGCCATACGCATCTCGTCGGTGTATCCGCGGAAAACGCCGTCGTTGTGCGTCGTGCGGAAACGGAATCCCTCCTCGACCTTGTTCGAGAGCTTGTAGCCGTAAGCATCGCACGCCTGACGTGCCATTCTAATGCCGCCGAAGGGGTTGACGCCGCGCGTGAGCGGACTGTTCGTCTGAAGACCGACGATAAGCTCGTTCTGCTTGTCAACGTAACCGGGCGAATAGCTCGTCAGCGACGATACCGTCTCGGTATCAATGTCGAGCACTCCGCCGCGCTGGCGTTCAAGCTTGAAAAGCTCGTTCACCTTTTTCATAAGCTCGTTTGTACGGGGAGTTGCTTTTGAAAGAAACTTCTCGTCGCCCTTATATTCTTTATAGTTTGTCTGAATGAAGTCGCGGACGTTTATCTCATCCGTCCACTTTCCTTTTTTAAATCCGTTCCAATTATTGTGTTCCATAATAACCTCCTTGAAAAACGCGCAAAAAACAAAAAATAGCAAATCAGCATCAAAACTGAATTGCCCAGACGGTCGGCATTAACTCCTTTACGTTCCCTTGCGGTGATCCGCTTATCCGTCAGTTACGCAAAGAATATGTATTGCAGGACAAACAGCTTGTCTGTCTACCACTATTATATATAAAAACTTTCGTTTTGTCAACACAGATAAGAAAAATGTTAAAAAAACAACCCGAAGATTTCGCCTCGGGTTGTTTCAAGTATTGATTAACAGCCGTAGATGATCTTTTCTGCCATTTCGGTTGCGATAACGCCCTCGGGCTTACCGGTTGCCTTGGACTCGGTGAGGATCTGCTCAATCGAGTTGTAGATGTTGTCAACCTTTGCGAGGACTGCGTCCTTGTTGTAAGGTCCGTCAACCTCTGCCGCTGCGTTGATAACGCCGCCGCCGTTGATTACGAAGTCGGGAGCGTAGTAGATGCCTCTTGCCTTGAGTGCAAGACCCGATGCCTCGTCGAGGATCTGGTTGTTCGCACCGCCTGCAACTGCCTTACAGTTGAGGGTAGGAATGGTATTGGGATTGATGATAGCGCCCATTGCGTTCGGGGAGAAGATGTCGCACTTTACGGACATAATTTCGTCGGTTGAAACTACGGTCGCGCCGAATTCTTCAGCTGCCTTTGCCGCGATCTCCTTGTTCGAACGGTTAGCAACGATAAGCTTTGCGCCGCTGTTATGAAGGTGACGGCAGAGGTCATAGCCGACCTTACCGAGACCCTGAACTGCGATGGTGAGTCCGTCGAGAGAGTCGGTGCCGAAGGTTACCTTTGCGGTCGCCTTGATGCCCTGCCATACGCCGCGTGCGGTGAAGGGGGAGGGGTCGCCGCTGTTCTGGGGAAGTCCGCAGATGTGGTTGGTCTTGCGGAGCATTACGAGTGCGTCGTCGCAGTCGGTGTTTACGTCCTCAGCGGTTATGTAGTCGCCGCCGAGATTGTTGACTGCTTCGCCGAACGCCTCGAACATTGCCTCGGTCTTCATTGAAGGATCAGCGATGATTACGCCCTTACCGCCGCCATGGGGAAGACCTGCGATAGCGTTCTTATGCGACATACCGCGCGAAAGACGGAGAACGTCGAAGAGCGCGTCGTCATAGGACGCATAGGGGAAGAGACGGCATCCGCCGATAGCGGGGCCGAGGTTCGTGTTGTGTACCGCGATGATTGCCTTGAGACCTGCCTTTTCGTTGTTGACGAAAAGAACCTTCTCATGGCGCCACGTAGTCATTTCTGTCATTGCATTCATAGGTTTTTCTCCTTTGATAAAAGCTGTAAAAACAGCGAGATTACTTGTTATAGACCTTTCCCATATTAAGAGCTTTCATATTAAGCTCCTTAAGGGCTGCCTTCTTTGCGGGAACGAGCTTTTCGACGACCTCTGCTGTTCCTTCAAAGGAAAGCTCGGGGTGATTTTCAAGCAGGTGTCCGACGATTACCATATTTGCAAGGGTCGCAATTCCCTCGTTCTTTGCCATTTGAGTTGCGGGAATGTAGAACACTTCTACGTCGTCACGCTCGACCTTTACGTCGATAAGCGAGGAGTCAACGTAAATCTGTCCGCCGGGGACAACCGTGTCAACGTATTTTTGAAGCGAGGGTGTGTTCATTGCGATAAGAACGTCGGGGGCGGTAATTATCGGAGAGCCGACGGGAGTCTCGGAAATGATTACGTTACAGTTAGCCGTTCCGCCTCTCATTTCGGGGCCGTATGAGGGAAGCCAGGAAACCTGATAGTCCTCCATAAGTCCCTTGTATGCAAGGAACTTACCCGAGAAGAGGATTCCCTGTCCGCCGAAGCCGGCGATGAGGATCTGAGTCGTTTTCATATTACTCCTCCTCCTTTGCGCTTCTGTCCTTGTATACGCCTATCGGGTAGTAAGGAAGCATATCGCTTTCAACCCACTTGAGCGCCGCCTCAGGCGTCATACCCCAGTTGGTCGGGCAGGCGGAAACGACCTCGACGAGCGAGAAGCCCTTTCCTGCGATCTGATTTTCAAATGCTTTCTTTATCGCCTTCTTGGCGTTCTTTACGTTCTTTACGTTGTTTACGGCAACGCGCGCAATATACTCGGGACCCTCGAGGGTGGAAAGCATTTCGCTTACCTTGATAGGCCAGCCGCAGTGCTTTACGTCACGTCCGTAGGGCGAGGTCTGGGTTACCTGTCCCGGTAAGCTGGTCGGAGCCATCTGTCCGCCCGTCATACCGTAAATTGCGTTATTTACGAAGATGACGGTGATATTTTCGTTTCTTGCGGCAGAATGTACGGTCTCTGCCATACCGATAGACGCTAAGTCTCCGTCGCCCTGATAGGTGAATACCACGTTTTCGGGACGGCAACGCTTGATGCCCGTTGCAACAGCGGGTGCGCGTCCGTGAGGCGCTTCGATCATATCGCAAGCGAAGTAGTCGTAAGCCATAACGGCGCATCCGACGGGTGCAACGCCTATCGCCTTGCCCTCGATGTTAAGCTCATCCATTACCTCTGCAACAAGGCGGTGGATTATACCGTGAGGACAGCCGGGGCAGTAGTGGAAGGGAGCGTCGGTCAGAGACTTCGGTTTTTGAGATACAATAGCCATCTTAGTTTTCTCCTTTCTCTACCTTGCGTATGGATTCAAGCACCTGGTCGGGGCTGGGTATCATACCGCCCGTACGGTTACAGAGTGTAACGGGCTTCTTGCACTGCGAATAGAGGCGAATATCTTCTATCATCTGTCCCATGTTAAGCTCGACCGAGATGAACGCCTTTACCTTATCGGCAGCGGCAGCGATCGGAGCTGCGGGGAAGGGCCAAAGGGTAATAGGACGGATAAGACCGACCTTTATGCCCTCGCTGCGCGCAGTAACGACTGCGTTTTTAGCAACTCTCGAGGCAATACCGAATGCGACGACGCAGATCTCTGCGTCCTCCATCATGTATTCCTCCCACATCGGCTCGTTTTCTTCGATCAGCTTATACTTTTCGTAGCGGTCGAAGTTCTTCTTTTCAAGCTCCTCGGGCTTAAGATAGAGAGAGTTGATTATGTTATGGGGACGCTTACATTCAGTACCTGTGAGCGCCCACGGCTTTTCGTATGTTTTCGGCTCTTCGTCCTCGAATACGATCGGCTCCATCATCTGACCGATGGTACCGTCAGCGAGGATCATAGAGGTCATGCAGTACTTGTCAGCAAGGTCGAAGCCCTTGATGGTCAAGCTTGCCATTTCCTGAACAGATGCAGGCGCGAGAACGATCATACGGTAGTCACCGTGACCGCCGCCCTTCGTTGCCTGGAAATAGTCGGACTGCGAGGGCTGGATTCCGCCGAGACCGGGGCCGCCTCTTTGCACGTTTACAACGAGCGCGGGAACGTCGGAACCGGCGATGTAGCTGAGTCCCTCGGTCTTGAGCGAGATTCCGGGGCTGGAGGACGAGGTCATTACTCTCATTCCCGCTGCGGACGCGCCGTAGACCATATTTATCGAAGCTATCTCACTCTCTGCCTGAAGGAACACTCCGCCGATCTTAGGCATTTTCTTTGCCATATAAGCGGCGATCTCGGTCTGGGGAGTGATAGGATAACCGAAGTAGTGGCGGCAACCTGCGCGGATAGCGGCTTCCGCTATCGCCTCGTTGCCCTTCATCAAAATTCTTTCTGCCATGGTTTTCTCCTTGAAATTGTTTTGAACTTACTTTTCGACAGTAATTATGCAGTCGGGACACATCGTCGCACAGAATGCACAACCTATACATTTATCCTGATCCTTGATATATGCGGGGGAATAACCCTTTGCGTTAAGCTTGTCGGACGCGATGTCGAGGCATCCCTTGGGGCAAGATCCGACGCAAAGACCGCAGCCCTTACACATATCGGTGTTAAAAGTTACCTTTGCCATTGTTTTCTCCTTATTTGCTCGTTATACCTTGGGTATATCGAAATATTTTTTCTGAAGCGTCATAGCCATAACGGGCACGCCCATCAGCTTATCAGCCACCTCGGTTACCGCCGTGTGCATCCAGAGAGGAAGCCCCGTTTTTTTGCAAAGCTCCTCAATATATGGAAACGAATCGGTGACGGTCTCTGCCGTCGTATACTCTCCGAGATGAGAGTTGTTTACGATGCAGGTAAATTTAAGCTTGCAGGCATTCTCTATTTCTCTCATTATCTCAATAGTGCTGTCAACGTCCCTCGTCAGCGGACGGTAGCAGTTGGCAACGAATGCCATTGAGTAATTATTTTCCGCCTTTATCGCATCGACGAATCTGCCGAGCGCGTATGCGCCGCGGTCGTCGCCTCCGATGTCCATTATACCGTAGACCGATCTGTCCTGCACGAGCCGATAGCTTTCGGCGGGTAGGGCGGGAAGGTCGACGTTCGTGTTTGCATACTGAGGGGAAATAAGGTCGATTCCGTTTGCTCTCAGCTCCTCCTCGCTGTCCTTGGTTCGGAAGTAGGGATTTACGATGTCGAGGTCGGCAATACATACCTTTTTTCCTTCACTTGCAAGCTTTATTGCGTAATTTACGGCAATATTCGTTTTGCCGCTTCCGTAGTGACCTGCAAAAAGTGTGAGTCGTTTATTTTCCATGATCAAAGCTGTTTTCTGATTATCTTTCCGCTTGTAGTCTTAGGCAAGCTCTCGCGGAATTCAACTATTCTCGGGTACTTATAGGGCGCGGTACGGGATTTTACGTAATCCTGGATCTGCTTTTTCAGCTCGTCGGTGCCGACCATTCCCTTGACGAGAACGATGCTTGCCTTGACGACCTGACCTCTTATCTCGTCGGGTGCGGCGGAAACTCCGCATTCGAGTATGTAGGGAAGCTCCATTATGACGTTTTCAATCTCAAACGGTCCGATACGGTAGCCGGAGGATTTAATAACGTCATCGGCACGTCCGACGTACCAGAGGAAGCCGTCCTCATCCTTCCATGCAAGGTCGCCCGTGTGGTAGAAGCCGTCGCGCCATGTCTCGGCGGTGACTTCTTCGTTTCCTTCGTATGCGTAAGCAAGACCGCAGGGTAGACCGTCTCTAATGCTGATACAGATCTCGCCGTTTTCACCGACCTCAACCTCGTTACCGTCGCTGTCAAGCAGATGAACGTCGTAAAGCGGAACGGGCTTACCCATAGATCCGATCTTATGGCTTCCGCCTGCGAGGTTACCGATGATGAGCGTGCTTTCGGACTGACCGAAGCCCTCCATTATCTTGAGTCCCGTGTGTTCCTCAAACTTGCGGAATACCTCGGGGTTAAGCGCTTCGCCTGCAGTCGATGCGTGCTCGATGGACGAGAGGTCGAATCGGCTGATGTCCTGCTTGATGAGCATTCTATACATAGTAGGCGGCGCGCAGAAGGTCGTTATGCCGTATTTTGCAAAGAGAGGAAGAATTTTTTCTGCATCGAAGCGGTCGAAGTCGTAAACGAAATTTGCCGCCTCGCAGAGCCACTGACCGTACATCTTACCCCACATTGCCTTTGCCCATCCCGTATCGGAAATGGTAAGGTGAAGACCGTCGGGGTTGACCTGATGCCAATATTTTGCGGTTATGAAATGACCGAGAGGGTACTTATAGTTGTGTGCGGCGATCTTCGGATAGCCCGAGGTGCCGGAGGTGAAGAACATAAGCATCGGGTCGGAGCCGCAGGGAGAATCTTCTGTACGGAGGAAGTGACTGCTGAAGAGCGCATATTCTTCGTTAAAATCGTGCCAGCCGTCTCGACTGCCGTTGACAAGTATCTTATGCTCGAGGCAGGGACAGCTCTTTGCTGCATTTTCGACGGAATCCGCGACCTCGCCGTCGGCAGTACAGAGTATTGCCTTGACGTTAGCGGCACCAAAGCGGTAGGAAAGGTCCTTCTCAAGAAGCTGATTCGGCGCGGGAATTGCAATAGCTCCGAGCTTATGCAGACCGAGCACCGCGAACCAGAACTGATAGTGACGCTTAAGAATGAGCATTACGCGGTCACCGCGCTTGATGCCGAGCGACTTGAAATAGTTTGCGGCACGCGCCGATTCCTTCTTCATGTCGGAGAAGGTAAGGCGTCTTTCTTCGCCGTTTTCGCTTACGTGAAGCATTGCGAGCTTTTCGGGCTTGCGTTTACCCAGCTCGTCGACGACGTCGAAGGCAAAGTTGAACTTTTCCTCATTTTTGAATGCGATCTTTGTAAGAACTCCGTTTTCCTCTGTCGGAATGATGAAGTCGTTGTAAACACGAACCTCGCTATCATCTGCGCGGCGCTTGGTTGCGACGGAAGCTTCTGCCTCCTGCTCGCCGATACGTGCCGCCTGATTACGAAGAACGATAGCGTAGAACGAGCAATCCTCGCCGCCAACTGCCATCATACCGTGAGGCGTTCCCGAATCGTAATAGATGGTGTCGCCGGGGTTAAGTATCTCGGTATGCTCGCCGATCTGAATCTTCATCTGACCTTTGATGACGATGTCGCACTCCTGACCCTCGTGAGTTACAAGCTCGATCTCGGCGTCGGGACGGTAATTCATCTTCATGTAAAGGGGAAGGGCGATACGGTTACGGAAGCCCGAGGCCAGGTTGTAACCGATCATATTATGGGCTTCCTCGATCCTCTGACCCTCGCCCTTACGCGTAAGCGCGTAGGAACGGAGCTTCGGGGATTTACCCTCAAGAATATCTCCCATATCGACGCCGAAGCTGAGCGTGCAGTGATAGAGGAAGGCGATGCTGAGGTTACGGTTTCCGCTTTCGCACTGCTCGTATTCCTCGACGCTCATTCCCGTACGGGAAGCCATATCCTCGACGGTGAGTCCCGTGATGATACGAAGCTCCTTAATACGGTCGGCGATCTCTTTTATTTTATGTTCCATTGAACTGAAATTCTGTTCCACTATGAACCTCGATAAGAAAATAATTGATAAACTATATTATAATATAATCATAAGCTTCTTGTCAACATTTTTTTGAAGTCATAGTGCTGACAAATTTTGTATCAAAGCTTGTTCCTCATGATCTTTCCGCTGATCGTCTTGGGAAGCTCCGAACGGAACTCGACGATTCTCGGATATTTATAGGGCGCGGTACGGGATTTGACGTAATCCTGAATCTCCTTTTTAAGCTCGTCGGAAGCATTTGTTCCCGGAACGAGAACGATGCACGCCTTGACCACCTGACCCCTTACCTCGTCGGGCGCAGCACAAACACCGCACTCAAGCACGTAAGGAAGCTCCATGATCGTAGATTCGATCTCGAACGGTCCGATACGGTAGCCCGAACTCTTGATGACGTCATCGGCACGTCCGACGTACCAGTAGTAGCCGTCCTCATCGCGCCATGCAAGGTCGCCCGTATGGTACATTCCGTCGTGCCATACGCTGTCTGTTGCCTCTTTATTGAGATAATAACCGAGGAATACTCCGCAGGAGACCTTCTTGTCGGTGCGGATGACGATCTCGCCGTTGACACCGTCGGGAACGGGATTTCCGTCGGTATCGACGAGGTCGATTCCGTATCCCGGAACGGGCTTACCCATAGCGCCCGGCTTAAGCTGAGTGCCGTAGAGATTTGCGATACCGAGAGTCATTTCGGTCTGACCGAAGCCCTCTGCGATGTGAAGTCCCGTTGCTTTCTCGAACTGATAATATACCTCGGGGTTGAGTGCCTCGCCTGCCGTCGTTGCGTGACGGATAGAGGAAAGGTCGTATTTGCTCAGATCCTGCTTGATAAGCATTCTGTACATGGTAGGCGGTGCGCAGAAGGTCGTGATTCCGTATTTTGCAAACATCGGAAGGATCTTCTCGGAATCGAAGCGGTCGAAGTCGTATGTGAAGACCGCGCCCTCGCAGAGCCACTGACCGTAAAGCTTGCCCCAAAGTGCCTTTCCCCAACCCGTTTCGGAAATGGTGAAGTGCAGTCCGTCCTGCTCGCAAAGGTGCCAGTATTTAGCGGTTACGAAGTGACCGAGAGCGTACTTATAGGAGTGCATTGCCATCTTCGGATAGCCGGTCGTGCCCGACGTGAAGAGCATGAGCATCGGGTCGTTTCCGCAGGGAGCGTCGTCCTCACGGACGAAGCGGCGGCTGAAGAGGGAATATTCGGAGTCAAAATCGTGCCAACCGTCTCTCTTTCCGCCGACGAGGACCTTTGTAAGCTCGTTTCCGCATGCCTTTTCGGCAAGCTCGACATGACGCGCGGTATCGCCGTCAGCAGTACAGAGAATAGCGGAAACGCCTGCGGCGTTAAAGCGGTATGTGAAGTCCTTTTCGACAAGCTGATTCGTTGCGGGAATTGCGATAGCGCCGAGCTTGTGAAGACCGAGAATTGCGAACCAGAACTGGTAGTGACGCTTGAGCACGAGCATTACGCGGTCGCCGCGCTTGATGCCGAGTGACTTGAAGTAATTTGCGCTCTGTGACGATGCGTCCTTGAAGTCCTTAAATGTGAAGCGGCGCTCTGTCATATCGTTCGAAACGTGAACCATAGCGAGCTTGTCGGGCTGACGGCGCGCGATCTCGTCAACGGTATCGAAGGCGAAGTTGTACTTCTCTTCATTTTCATAATTAACGTCGGTGAGAACTCCGTGCTCGTCCTCGGTCGTCTTCACGAACTTCTCGCAAAGGAGAGGCGCTCTCGTTGCGGTATGCTCACCGTTACCGATATACATCGGCTGGTCGGTCGCGTCGGACGCCATGATCATAGCGAGGAACACACAGTCCTCTCCGCCGACGGCGATCATTCCGTGGGGAGTAGACGATTTGAAGAAGACGCTGTCGCCCTCGCGGAGCACCTCCTCGCGGTCACCGATACGGATACGCATCGAGCCCTTGACCACCATATCAAATTCCTGTCCTGCGTGAGTAACGGTATGTATCGGCTGATTCTGAAGCTCCTCGGAATACTGATAGGTTACCCAGTAGGGCGTTGCGAGCTTTTTGCGGAAGAGGGGCGCCATATCCTGAATGGTAATTCCGTCCTCGCTTGCGGTCGTAAGTCCCTCGCCGCGGCGGGTGACGGTGTAGCCCGAAAGCTTTGCGCTGTGTCCCTCGAGAATGTCGGTAAGCTCGAGTCCGAACGCCTTCGCGCACTTATGAATAAAGGTGAAGGGGAGATCAACAGTACCCGTCTCGTAGGAACGGTACGTCTCCTCGCTTACCTCCGTCATTTCAGCCATTTCCTTGTAGGTGTAGCCCATGATCCGGCGCATTTCGGAGATACGCTGTGCGATGCTTTGAAGTTGATTCATGCTTGATTGTGCGGTCATGATTTGTTTTCCTTTCAAAACAGATATTCCAAACAAAAAACGTCCCAAGAAAAAACCTTTTTCTTGAGACGAGTAAATGAATACCCGCGGTACCACTCAAATTACGGAAAACCGTCACTTTGGACTCTAACAAGCCCTTGCCCTTAACGCGGGATACGGAATGCCCTGGCGAAAGCTCGGACATTCGACTCGGAAGTGATATGCACATTGGGGCTTCGCTATCGGCTCGCACCGCCCGCCGACTCTCTGAAAGCTTAAGCACCGTGCCGTCTTCGTCACAGTCTTTATCTTGGGGATTTTTATTTGATACTGACATTTTACCACGATGAAGCAAGTTTGTCAAATGTTTTTTACACAAAAAATGCAAAAAAATTTTACTGCGTCGCTTTTTTGTTTTGTGCAAAAACATCAAAACTTGATTCTTCCTTTGATTTTCCCTTGACATTTCGGGCATTTGGTGATTAAATAGATAAATAATGTAGACACCGAAGCTGTCCGCATGGGCGGAAATTCGGAAATTTTGTCTAAAAGGAGTTGAAAGGCATTTATGAAACAGATCAGAATCAGCGACGCTACGATGAAGCAGACTTTTGAGGACTTCGTGCTATCTTTCAAGGAAAAGATCGAGCTATCGAAGCTACTTAATAAGCTTGGCGTTGACGTGATCGAGCTGGATCTCATAAGAAACGCCCGTATAGATTCGCTTCAGATAAAATCTATCGCTTCGGCGGTGAAGGACAGTATAATTGCCGTTCCTGTTGAGTTGAACAGCGAAAGCATCGAAATGACGTGGAGCGCGCTTCAGAGCGCCGAAAAGCCGCGCCTTCAGGTATGTGCGCCCGCTTCGCAGGTGCAGATCGAATACATTTCTCACAAAAAGCCCGATGTAATGCTCGAAACCGTAAAAAATACCGTTTCCGCTTGTAAGAAGCTTTGTAACGACGTCGAGTTCGTTGCCGAGGACGCTACGAGAAGCGATAAGACATTCCTTGCTCAGCTCGTAAAGGACGCGATCGAGGCAGGAGCTACTACCGTAACGCTTTGCGATACTGCGGGAACGATGCTTCCCTCCGAATTTGCGGAGTTTATTAAGGAGCAGTATGAGGCGATCCCCGAGCTTAAAAACGTAACGCTCGGAATCTCCTGCGCGGATACTATCTCAATGGCCGACGCTTGCGCAGTTGCCGCAGTAGCGGAGGGCGCGTCGCAGATCAGATGCGCGGCGTATCCTATCGACTGTGCCGACCTTTCTAGCGTTGCACGCGTTATTTCTGCGAAGGAAGACGCGCTCGGCGCGCATTGCAATATCGCAGTTACGCAGATCAGCAGGATCATAGATCAGATAAATTGGCTCTGCAACCCGTCGAAGGGTAACGGAAGCGCACTCGCGATCGGCGATCACGACGATTCGGGAATCTTCCTCACCTCTCACGACGATGAGGGCGCAGTCTCCGCGGCAGCCATAAAGCTCGGCTACGACCTTTCCGAGTCCGATAAGGGTAAGGTATACGCCGCTTTCCGTCAGATAGCGGAAAGAAAGGAAAAGGTATCCTATAAGGAGCTTGACGCCATCGTTGCGTCGAGCGCTATGCAGGTTCCTCCGACCTATAAGCTCGATACCTACGTTATCACCTCGGGAAATACCATTTCCGCGACTGCGCATATCAAGCTCGAAAAGAACGGACAGAGCGTTGAGGGCGTATATATAGGAGACGGCTCGATAGACGCCGCCTTCCAGGCGATAGAAAAGATAACCGGCTGTCATTATGAGCTCGACGATTTCCAGCTTCAGGCAGTAACGGAAGGCCGCGAGGCGATGGGACAGACCGTCGTTAAGCTTCGCGCAAACGGAAAGGTATATTCGGGACGCGGAATCTCGACCGACATCGTCGGCGCGGGTATTCAGGCGTATCTTTCCGCACTCAATAAGATAATCTACGAGGAGGAAGCCGAATGAAACTTTCCTTCTCAAACAGGGGCTGGCGTGACTTCTCCTTTGAAGGCATGCTCGACACCGCATCCGATATGGGATTTTCGGGCGTAGAGGTATATAATCTTCACACTCTCCCCTCCCTTACGGATAAGGGCGCTCCCTTTCATAAATATAACGTAGCGTCGACGGCTCGTCAGATGCGCGAAAGGAATCTCGCGATCCCGTGCTTTGACACGTCCTGCGATATTTCGGGTGACGCTACGGTCATTCATACCGTTATCGGTCTTATGGAGATCGCACGAGACGCGAACGTTCCTTACGTCGTCGTCTGCGCTCTTCATGACGATGAAAACGCCGTTCATTCGGCACTCACCGCGCTTCTTAGGAAGGCGGAGCAGCTTTCGGTCTCGATCCTCGTTAAAACGAGCGGTATTTATTCCGATACCTCGCGTCTGCGCGCGCTCCTTGAGGGCTTCGCGTCGGATCGACTTGCCGCACTCTGGGACGTCCATCACACCTACCGTGACCACGGCGAAAGCTGTGACGATACTATAAAAAATCTCGGCGCTTACGTTTGCCACGTTCATCTGCGCGACTCCGACGATAAGGGAGAATATCAGCTTATCGGAGAGGGAACTATGCCGATAGACGACGTTATGCGCGCCCTTTCGTCGGTTAATTACGACGCTTTCATTTCTCTTGAATGGAAGCCCGAATGGCTTGAAGGGCTTGACGATCCCGAGATCATTTTCCCTCATTTTGTAAACTATATGTCCCGTTTCCATTCGACTCGGGATATGAAGAAAACGCTTTATTTTAACCACGACGGCACGGGACAGTACGTCTGGAAAAAGGACGAGCTTATCGACCTTACCTTCTCTCAGGTGCTTGACAGAGTTGCCGAGGAATTTCCCGATCAGTACTGCTTCAAGTATACGACTCTCGATTATACGCGTACCTATGCGGAGTTCCGTGAGGACGTTGACCGCTTTGCACGCGCGCTCGTTTCGCTCGGCGTAAAGGCGGGCTCAAAGGTCGCGGTCTGGGCAACGAATCTGCCTGCGTGGTATATTACCTTCTGGGCAACCACAAAGCTCGGTGCGGTGCTCGTAACCGACAATACCGCGTATAAGATCCACGAGGCGGAATACCTGCTTCGTCAGTCCGATACGCATACTCTCGTTATGATAGACAGCTGTCTTGACTCGAACTATGCCGAGATAATAAACACCCTTTGCCCCGAGATAAAGGACGCGACTCCCGGCGAGCCGCTTCACTGCAAAAAGCTTCC
>JAZNTT010000025.1:0-31038 GCA_045591885.1 Eubacteriales bacterium
TTTCTCTGAATAACGGTTGCGCGACCCGTTTCGGGATCATAATCCGAAACGACGCCGACGTACGCTTTTTCGCGCACGTAACCGCCCGTCGTTACCGTTTTGGAGTCACACATCGAGTCGGCAAAGTAGTACCCCGTGTCATATTCGCGGTGGCTGACGCTTTCAAGCTCAGTCATAAGTGCAGGATCGTAAACGTAGTTTTCGGGGTCGGATAGGTACTTGTCGATCGCCATTCTGTAAGTATTGGCACAGACCGCCGTATAGTAGGCGCTCTTCATTCTGCCCTCGATCTTGAAGCTGTCGATACCGCTTTCCATAAGCTCGGGAATATGTTCTATCATGCACATATCCTTGCTTGACATAATGAACGTCCCACGCTCTGTTTCGGCAATCGGCAACGGCATATCAAGACGCTTTTCCTCTGCAATTTCATACATATTGTAATTCCAACGGCAGGGCTGAGCACACTGACCGCGGTTGGCGTCACGACCCGTAAAATGATTCGAGAGCAGACATCTTCCGCTGTAAGAGATGCACATCGAGCCGTGAATGAACGCTTCAAGCTCAAGCTCACGCGAGGTATCGCGGCGGATCGCCTTGATCTCGTTCATCGTAAGCTCTCGCGCAAGCACGACACGCTTGCAGCCGAGACGCAGATACTGCTCTGCGGCGGGGGCGGAAACGATGCTCGCCTGAGTCGAAACGTGAATATCAATTTCGGGAAGAAGCTCCTTTACCGCCGCAATAACTCCGAGGTCAGCCGCGATTATGGCGTCTATCCCCGTATCCGAGAGGGCAGAAAGAAACGCGCGAAGCTCGGGATATTCGTAGCCGTGAGGCATTACGTTTACAGTCAGATATGCCTTTGCGCCATGCTTGTGAGCAAGAGCGGCGCCCTGACTTATTTCTTCCATTGTAAAATTGTCTGCCGCCGAGCGCATACCGAACGCCTTGCCTGCAAAATATACGGCGTCAGCGCCGAATCGAAGCGCGGCGGCGAGCTTTTCCATATTACCCGCGGGGAGCAAAAGCTCGGGCTTGTTTTTTATCGTCATTTTTCTATATCCTTATTGTATGTGTTTTACGGCATTTTGTTAGCGGATGCACATTCCTTGAAGGAATAGCCGAATCTTTTTGCCGCCTCCTGCGCCTTTGATTTGGCGGGGGAATAAACGGTCAGCTTGTCCGAGCCGAGGAACACGTTATCGCCGAGCATCGTCTTTTTCGGAACGAAGATCTTCACAAGCGACGCACATTCCGAGAACGAGTAGTCGCCGAGTATTTCGACCCTGTCGGTAATTATGAGCTCGGTAAGCGAGCTGCAGGAAGAAAATGCATATTCTGCGATTCTGCTCAGGCGCGGGCAAAATTCGACCTTGCTCAAACGTTCACAGCCGTAGAAAACGTATTTTTCAAGCGACGAAAGATTTGACGGAAGCTTTATCTCGGTCAAACGCGTGCGGTAAAACGCATATCGGTCGATCTCCGCGACCGAATCGGGCAGGTTGATTTTTTCAAGCGCGGAATCGCGGAATGCCGCCTGAGCTATTCTTTCAATCCCCTTTCCGAGAACGACCTCTGTAAGCGAGGAGCAATTCTGAAATGCGCTCTTTCCGATGACAATGACCGAATCGGGCAGAGTTATTTTAGTTAAAGTCTCATTTTCAAAAAACGCGTATTCGCCGACCGACTTGACGGCAAGTCCCATGAATGCATCGGGAACGGTAATGACCTCGTTCTTGCCCTTGTAAGCGGCAATTTCGGAATAGGATTCATAAATGTTTATAACGAAGCCGCCGTCCTCGTAATTTGTCGTCAGCTCCTCTTTTTCGGGAAGCCCCACGGTCACTACGGGCGGAAGCCTGCCACCCTCCTTTTCGGGCGGTGTGCAGGAAGCAAGCCCGAAAACGCATATAAGCGCAAGAAGTGTTGAAATTATCTTGTTTGACATTACGTTTTTCCTCTTTTTGAATGTAAAAACAGTATATCACATTGTGAGGAAAATAGCAATAATTTTTTCCCGCCGCAAATTGTGATAAAAAAATGAACAAAGTGCTTGCAAAGTTAAAACGGCGGTGTTATAATTGAATTATCAAAATATTTAAGGAGACGTTATTATGAAACGCATTATTGCAATTCTTCTCACACTCGCCATGGCACTTTGCCTGTTTGCTTGTGACAGTGGCTCGACTTCTGGCTCGAACGGTGGAGAGACCTACACGGGTGTTCTTTTTGATGAAGAGACAACGCTTGTCGTAAACGGAAACAAGGCGTCCTTCTCGACGTCGATGGAAAAAAAGTTTGAAACACAAAATGCAACTGTTGTGCAGTTTGCAACACAGACCGGTGTCATTGAGAGCAACGAGGACGGAGTTCTCACAATCGTGTTCAACAAGGCAGGGGCATCTGCTTCTATGTCTATGAAGATCTCCGGCTCGGGTGCGGCTGAGTACAAGAAGCTGCTTAAGGCACAGTTCGAGGAAATGGAAGATAGCGTATACAAGGAAGCTATGCTCATTGTGATTGGCGGAAAAACGCTTAATATGAAGTACGGCGATAAATATTGGGAAGAAGCAGGTCCCGGATCTGATCAGCTTATCGTCGTTAAGATCGATACCGCAAAGAAGACCTTTACCCAGATGGATTCCGGTATAGGCTGATAAAACCGAATAAAACAGCTCCACGCAACGTGGAGCTGTTTTTGTATAATCAATGTAGCATTATATTTTTTGCGGGCGACCAATGAGCACCCCTTGCCTTCCCCTCAGGGGAAGGTGTCGGCAAAGCCGACGGATGAGGTGTAGGTTGCGAAGCAACCGTGTATCAAAGCAATGTAACATCGTTTTTATGCGGACAGTCGAGGTGAGGGGTTCCCCGAAGCGAATGAAATGAGCTTTGGGGGTTCCGAGGTTGCCTGTCCCTACAAATAACGTTGCGAAGAACACGGACGTTGTCTTGCCTTCCCCCCAAAAAGAACCCCACCGCGTTTGCGGTGGGGCGTTAAAAATAAAATCAGTTCTTGTTATCGGAGCCGAGAACGTTAACGATCTTGTGAGCGACCATCTTCTTGACCTCGTCGCGGCCGACCTTGAGGTATTCTCTCGGGTCGAATGCGGAGGGATTCTCGGTGAATACGCGTCTGATACCGGCAGTCATTGCAAGACGGATATCGGAGTCGATATTGATCTTACAAACAGCCATCTTAGCTGCCTTGCGGAGCTGCTCCTCGGGGATACCGATAGCATCGGGCATCTTACCGCCGCGAGCATTGATCTCAGCTACGCACTCCTGTGCAACGGAGGAAGCACCGTGAAGAACGATCGGGAAGCCGGGAAGACGCTTTTCAACCTCCTCGAGAATGTCGAAGCGAAGCGGAGGGGGAACGAGGATACCCTTTTCGTTTCTCGTGCACTGCTTGGGGGTAAACTTATATGCGCCGTGAGAGGTACCGATAGAGATAGCGAGCGAGTCAACTCCGGTTCTCGTTACGAAATCTTCAACTTCATCGGGACGGGTGTAGGAGGACTTCTCTGCAACAACGTCGTCCTCAACGCCTGCGAGAACTCCGAGCTCGCCTTCTACTACAACGCCGTTTGCGTGTGCGTACTCAACAACCTTTTTGGTAAGAGCGACGTTGTCCTCGTAAGCGTGGTGAGAGCCGTCGATCATAACGGAGGTGAAGCCGCCGTCGATACAAGCCTTACAGATCTCGAAATCTGCGCCGTGGTCGAGGTGGAGAGCAACGTCTATGCCGGTATCTTCAACCGCCGCCTTTGCAAGAGCAATAAGGTAAGGGTGCTTTGCGTACTTTCTTGCGCCTGCCGATACTTGAAGAACTACGGGAGAGTTAAGCTCGCTTGCCGCCTCGGTTATTGCCTGCACGATTTCCATGTTGTTGATATTGAACGCGCCGACAGCGTAGCCGCCCTTGTAGGCGTTTTCAAACATCTTCTTTGTTGTTACAAGTGCCATATCTTTGTTTTTCCTTTCAGAAATAAAATATAAACGTCATTAAGCGGGCTTTATCTCCATATTCTCGGGGAGAAGCTCAATTCGCACGACCGAGCTTTTATACTCGGGGAAAATCTGCGTTACGAGGAAATTTTCAAGCTCATCTGTCAACTTGTAGACTCGTATGCTTACCCAATCCGATCCGATTCCCAAAGTAATGATGCCAAATTCGGACATACGTTCTTCAAGGAGCGATTTTACGCGGTTCAACTCATAGCTTGTGTAATTATTATAGTCGATATTGATAACCGTTTTGCCATTCTTACCGTCCGCATCGGTCGTGTTGGGGCGTTTTACGAAAGAATGGGCAAAAACAAGGGCTGTACAGAACGCCGCGGAAAGGAGTAAAATCAAAAAATTCTTCATAATTGAATACCTCGCACATCGAAAAAGGGATTAAAACGAATTTTGAAATCAGAGAACTTTTCTTACAATTATTATACATTGATTTTCAAGAAAAATCAACCCTAAATTATGAACGATTACACAAAAACTTGTTTTTTATGTGTTTTGCCCTGCGAAACGTGTAAAAACTCTATACATAAATAAAAATATTGATATTTCTTTCAAAATCTGTTATACTGTCATTAAACACCAAAGAGGAAAAAGAAATGACGACCGAATCCGCGAGAAAAAAGCTTGAAAAATTGAAGCCGATACTGAACGGTTGCTCGATAAAGGCGGCGCGTATGGGGCAGGACATGCTCGGCGCGATCTCGTCTATCGGCAAAAAGGAAAGCTATGAAAAGCTGATCTTTCACAATTTCAAATGCGGTGTCATAACCCCCGAGGCGCTGACCGACGAGAACGCTGCACTTGTGTATATACACGGCGGCGGATATATTGCGGGCGGACTTGAATACGCAAAGGGCTACGCCTCGTATCTGTCTGAGCAAACGGGGCTGAAAACCTATTTTCCCGCATACCGTCTCGCGCCCGAAAATAAGTGTCCCGACGCGGTCAAGGACTGTGTCAAAACCTATAAATATCTGACCGAAACGCTGTCCTACGATCCAAAGAAGATAATTCTAATCGGTGAAAGCGCGGGCGGCGGACTTATCTACTCCCTGATGGCGTCACTGAAAAGGCTGTCGCTTCCGCTTCCGCTCGGGCTTATCGCAATTTCCCCGTGGGTCGACCTTACGATGTCGGGGCCGTCATACGAGTTCAATGCCGAGGTCGACCCCTCGATGGCGCTCGACCGCTTGCAGTTTTTCGCTGAGAACTATACGGACGATCCAAGCGACCCGATCGCATCGCCTCTGTTCGGAGACCTGCGCGGTCTCCCTCCGTCTCTCATCGTTTCGGGCGGAGACGAGATAATGCTTTCCGATTCGGTGTCGCTTCACGAAAGGCTGTTATCTCAAAATTCCCCGTCGCGCCATCACATTGAGCCGGGACTTTGGCACGCATATCCGCTCTACCACCTGACCGACGTAGATGACGGACTTATTACAGATTTCATAAAGGAGCTTCTGAGTAATGAAGAAAGACCTCCGCTGGATGAAGCTTGACAACGCGGCAAAGATATATCCCGCCGCGCGCCGCCGCCACTGGACGAACGTTTTCAGGCTCGCGGTCACGTTTAATGACCCCGTTGACCCCGAGGTGCTGAAAAAAGCGCTCGGGCGCGTAATAAAACGCTTCCCGTCCGTTGCGGCACGCATCAATACAGGCATCTTCTGGTACTATATCGAGGAGATCGGACGTACCCCCGAGATCCTCCGCGAGGAAGATCATCCGCTTAACCGAATGCCTTTCCGCGACATAAAAAAGTGTGCGTTCCGCGTTCTGTACTATAAAAACAGAATGTCGGTCGAAATTTTCCATGCAATTACCGACGGCACGGGCGGAATGATATTTGTCAAGACCCTCGCCGCGGAATACGTTCGCCAGAAATACGGCGAAGACGTTCCCTGCGAAAACGGTATTCTCGATATAAATGACGAGCCGAGCCGCGAGGAGCTTGAAGACAGCTTCGGACGTTACGCCTCTCCCGTTAACCCCGGCTGGAAGGAGCCCGACGCTTTTGCTGTGCGCGGAACACCCGAGGATGACGGCTTTATGCACGTCGTGACGGGAATTATGGATTCGGATGAAATAAGAAAAATGGCGAAAAGCTACGGCGTGACGGTCACGACCTTCCTTTCCGCCGTTATGATGAAGAGCATATATGACCTGCAGAATGAGCGCGTCAAAAACCCGAAGCACCTGAAGCCGGTCAGAATACTTATACCTGTAAACCTCCGCTCGTTTTTGCCGAGCAAGACGATGCGCAACTTCGCGCAATATATTACGCCCGATATAAACCCGCGCCTCGGTGAATACACCTTTGAGGAAATGCTGAAGGCGATACACCATAAAATGGGACTTGACCTCAACGCGAAGTACCTTGCGGCAAAATTTACGCCGAACGTGCGCTCGGAGCAGGTGAAGCTTTTGCGCGTGATGCCGCTCTTTATAAAGAACCTTGCGATGAAACTCGTTTATTCCGCCGTCGGCGAGAAAAAATCGAGTATTTGTATGTCTAATCTCGGTGTCGTACAGCTTCCCGAGAGTATGGAGAAGCATATTGAGCGCGTCGATTTCGTGCTTGGAGTTCAGGCGACCTCGCCTGTAAACTGTGGCGTTGTTTCCTATAACGGAAAGCTGATAGTCAACTTTGTCCGCGGCATCAAGGAGCCCGATCTCGAAAGACATTTCTTTACGACCCTCCGCAAAATGGGTATACACGTTCTCGTTGAGAGCAACGGAACCGGGGAGTAACGCAAAACGGCGTTCTGTTGAAAATCCAACCCCAAAATACATCCCCTGCCGCCCCCATCGGGTAGAAAGGAAAAACCTATGTACTGTGTAAAATGCGGCGTTGAGCTCGCCGACAGTGAAAAAAATTGTCCGCTATGCGGAACGACGGTGATTTGCCCCGACGGACTCGTAAGAGCCGAAAAGGATTCGCCGTATCCGCCGCATCCGGGAAAGATAACAGAGGGAATAAGTAAGCTCGGTGCAATGTTTATACTTAGCTTCGCTTTCGTCATTCCGCTTATAATCTGTCTGCTTGCAGACATTGACATCAACGGTCAGATGAATTGGTCGGGATACGTTGCGTTCTCGCTTCTTTGTTTGTATTCGGTTTTTGTGCTTCCTTTCTGGTTCAATAAGCCGAATCCCGTAATATTCGTGCCGATAGCGTTTGTGACGGTGGGAATACTGCTTTTGTATATCAACTTCAAATCGGGCGGCGATTGGTTTTTACCGTTCGCTTTCCCGACGCTCGGCGTCACGGCGCTGATCGTGACCGCGTTCGTCACGCTGACACGCTATATAAGAGGCGGCAGACCCTTTATTTACGGCGGTACGATAATTGCGCTCGGACTTTTCGCGATACTCATTGAGTACCTTACCTGCATCGCGTTCGGAATTGAAAAAATGTGGCGCTGGTCGCTCTACCCGGCAGTCTCGCTCTCCCTCATCGGAGCATTCCTTCTAATCGTCGGAATTTGCAGACCGCTCCGCCGTGCGCTTAAAAAAAAGCTTTTCTTCTGACAAAAACAAAACACGGATAGCAGAATAGCCTGTTATCCGTGTTTATTTTTCTGTTTTCGTTTTGCATATTGCCTGCTTTTCCTTTTGAGAAGCGAGCCACTTATCGTATTCCTCAAGGGCGGCAGTGTCGCGTGCCTGAATGTACTTTTTCTGCGCGGTTTCGGGGGTCGAGCCGGTGATCTTCTTGACGAGCGTTTCGTAAGACACCCAAAGAAGCTTTACGTTAACGGCACGCTCCTTTGGCGTAAGACGGTTTTTCTCAATGTGCTTTTCCGCCTTGACTGCGAAATAGAAGGATTTTTGCGTGAAATCGTGGCATGCGCGGTTCTCGTAAACGTAGCCGAGAACGCGTATCTTGTCGCACGAGCAGCCCGTTTCCTCAAAAATTTCACGTTTGAGGGCATCAATTAGCCCCTCGCCCTTTTCAACTCCGCCGCCGGGCAGAGAATAAAGGTCGAATTTTTCTGTATACATGAGCGCATATTTTCCGTCGCGGCGGCGAAGAACCGCACGCGCGGCGAGGCGCGGAGAGTGATTTGAAAGTCCTTCTTCTCCGAGGAGAACCGAATCGTTCAGATCTTTAAGCTTTTTCATTTGTCGGTCTCCTTTCGGGAAGATTTGATGCGTTACTTTATCGGATGACCTGCCTTGCGGTGATGCCTTGCCTTGAATGACGCCGGAAGAAACGCGGCGATGACGGGCTTGAGAGTCATCAGCCTGTATCGAAGCGGGGCGTTCGTTTCCTTGTAATATTTTAGGTAGACCTTGCGAATACCGAGCGCCGCCTTGACGGTGCGCTTTTTGTAGTCTGTCAAGCTCTCCTGGTACAGATAAAGCGGATCGGGAAGATTTACACCCTTGTATCCCGCGATCGCAAAGCGGAACCAGAGATCAAGATCCTCGCATCTCATCGTCTCGGGCGAAACCCGATAGCCGCCGAGGGCATCGAGGACGCTTTTGCGTATCATAACAGTCGGATGAGCAAAGGGGGACGAGGTGAGAAATACGCTTTTTATAGGATCGTATTCGTAAATGCGGTTGTAGAGAAGCTCGTTTCCGTCCTTTATGGTGAGCGATGTGCCGACAAGGTCAATATCACGATGGCTGTCAAGAAACTCAACCTGCTTCTCGAAGCGGGTAGGACAGGAAATATCATCGGCATCCATTCGTGCGATATATTCGCCGTCGGCAACCGATAGACAATGGTTGAGCGAATAGGCAAGGCGCATATTCTTCTCGTTTTTCAGCACCTTGATGTTAGAATGCTTCTCGGCGTATGATTGCGCGAGCGCGTAGGTGCCGTCAGTTGAGCCGTCGTCACACATTATAAGCTCAAAATCAGTATAGGTCTGGGCAAGGATCGACTCGATAGCGGCACCGAGCGTCGCTTCACAGTTATATATACCCATTATAACCGAGATCTTACTCATTTCCTCACGCCTTTCAATAATAATAAATATATAATAACAGAATAAGGGTAAAAAGTCAATGTTTTTTCAATGGACACGCTTTTCTCTGCACAAATGAACAGATCGAGCGTTATTCAGGCTCCGACGCCACATTCTGCAAAGGGAAGGGAAGACAACGCGTCGATTCTCCTTTATATAACTGCTCTGCTCTATTTCTTATTTATTCTTTATTATCAAAAAAGCACCTGCCGAAGCAGGTGCTTTTCTTAGTGATTATTACTCTCCGAAGGGGTTAAAGCCGCGTAACGCGTAATCTCCGGTGATGTAGTCAAAGACGGAGCTTGTAATAACGTCTTCGTTCTCAAATACTACTATATTAAGAGTAGGCATTTCAAATTTCTTTTCCATTATTCTTTGCTCCTTTCATTACTTAACGTTTACAACGACCTTGATCGAATTTAAGCCCGTTTCTGCCTCAAAGGTCTCCCAGTCGATAACTCCGAAGTCATTGATGTACTTAGAGCAATCAATGCCGTTTACGGTGATCTTGTAGGATATCTTATCCTCACGTCCGAGAGCCGAGGTCTTAATAAGTATTCTGCCCGCGGTGCTTTCGGAAGTTATATCGTCATCGCCGCTTGCAAGGTTGCCGTCAGCACCGATGTGAGTGATGAGGTAGCCGTTCTTGTTAAGGATCTTGATGCCGTCGTAGGAATTGGTTTTTCCGAAGCCGAGCTGAGAGTAGAGGTTGTTAGCCATATCAACGCCCATGACGTTCAATACCTCCTGCGAATAGTGGACGGTGTTACCCTGGTCCATCATGTCGCGGGAGCAGGTCTCGGATACTGCAGAGATCATGTAGAGATCGTCGAGTTCATTACAGAGCTTGTACTGTGCGTAACGCGCTCTGGTGTAAGCTGCACTTGCTTCTACAGTGTCGCCCGAATAGTCGGAACGAACGACGGAGATGCCTCCGAAGTCGAGGTCGAGCTCACTCATGAAGCCCTCGTGCATGCTCTTGTATGCTTCGTAGTAGGACTGATCGTCGCGAACGACCTTTTTGCCCGCCGTTGTGGCAGCCGCCTTTTCCAATTCGTCAGCCTCGCCCTGATTCCAGATGTAGCCGGAGAGGACGATGTCATACTTCGCGGAAAGTTTATCGTAAGCGTTCTTATATGCGCTTACTGCCTTGGAATAACGGTGTGCCTCACCGCCCTTTACACATCTGCACTCGTAATTTTCGGGATCGGGTACCCACTCGTCAATACCCGAGCTTCCTTCAGCAATCTGAAGGAATACTACCTTGGTGCCTGTAAGTTCGTTCCATTTTGCTCCGAATACGGGAGTTACACCGCCTATGCAGTTTACGCCCTTGGTAGGCGATGAGAGATAATACATATCGTTTTCATCGCTGAGCTCAAAGGTCTCTGCCTCAAAGCCGGCGATGTCGGTTGCATCGCTGAAGAAGGAGTAGACGGTTCCCTTTTCGGGAATTATCGGAGAAACGGGAGGCTTGGGAGCCGTTGCATCATAGTAGTAATGTCTGAATTCCCAACTGTAGCCTGCGCTCCTTGTAAAGTTTGACTGACCGGTTACGAGAATGAGAGTGATGTTGTCTTTTTCGGGGTCATCCTCGCGTCCGCTTACGAACTTGGAGATCTTTTCGGATTCGACGGTGATCTCAAGCTGAGCTCTTTCGCCGCTTGCTGTGTAGACAGCTTCGTTAAGATCGTAGATCGATTTAAGGACATTTATTTCCCTACCGTCGGTCGACTGCTTAAGAGCTACCTCAATGTAGGAGTAAACCGATACCGCGAAATCAACGGATTTGCCGCCCTTAGCAACCTTGATGACAGCGGGAACGTGGAGCTTTCCGGGCTCGGCCGCGGTCTCGAAGTAATAGATGTTGCTGCCTTCGTTAACAAGATCAACCTTTTCGCCGTCTACAGTAAATGTATAGAGCTCTTTCTCGCCGTTAACCTCAAAGTGATGACGGAGGATAATTTTGCCGTTATCAAAATCAAAACGGAGGTTAAAGAGCTTATAGGTGAGACCCGTAACACTTTCGGAAGGTCTGGTTACCTTAAAGCTGTCGAGAGAAGTGGTCGGTCCTACGGGATTAACCGTGTTGTCTACTTTGTTGAAGTAATTATCAAGAGCAATGTTGTAATTACCTTCAGCGAGGTCAACGGTACGGTCGTAACCGCAGTTGTCGCATACGTTATCGCCGTTCCAGTCATGGACACAAGCATACTTACATACGGTACAAGCGCCGTTATTCCAGGTGTGAGCCTTGACCTCAAGATCCTCGCCGCAATCGGAGCAGTGCTTCCAATGCTTGCCTTGATCTGATTTGTATGCACCTGTATTGTGGCCCGTACCGGATACTACTTCGTTTTCAAGAAGCTTAGTTGCTTCGGCATCGGAGTAGTTAAGACCGCATACGCAAGCGTAATGCGCGACGTTTCCGTCTTCACAGCCCGATTCGACAGCGCCGACGAGCTTGACTGTATCTGCGTTACAAACGTGGTTAACATCCTTGATCGTGATCTTTGCCTCGCCGTTACAAGAGGAATTAAAGATTCCTGATTCGGCGCTCGGGGTCTTGAGAACGATGATCTGCTCGCCCTTCTTAAGATCGACCGTTGCGGATATCGTCTCGGTATGATAGTTCTGCTGGCCGCGGTTGGTCGTAGATACGAGCACGGTGCCGTCACCGAGCATTATTGTATGATCGTGGTAGGAGCCGCCAAATTCATTGATGTATATTGCCTGAAGATCGGCATCAACGGTGAATGTGCCGGCGTAGGGAGCGGTGAATACAAGAGCAAAGCCTATATTCGAGGTTCTGAGGTTTCCGCCGACCATATTGATCGGGCCGTTGACAAGACCTGACCAGATGTAGTTTGCGGGGATTCCGCCTCCGCTGCCCTTGTTCGTTCCGAGAGGATCGTAAGCGTACCAGATCGTTCCGTCCTCGGAAAGCTCCATTCTTACGTTACCCTTGGAGGTGGTGTCATAGAGCTTGCCTGTGGTGGTATCGTAGCTCCAGAGCTTGACGTTACCCGACTTGTCGGTAAGCGAGGTGCCGTCAAAGATGGGAGAGAGATCGACTTCAACGCCGTTATATGCTGAGCCGATCTTGGTGAGAACGGTATCGCCGAGAGTGATGATATGAGCAGAGGAGTCGATATTGCCCATATTGATGGCGTGGAAGGACACCATAAAGTAGTCGCCCTTCTTCAGCTCAACGGTTCCGCTAAGGATCGCCTCCGCATCACCCGCAGTGGGAGCGAATGAGTTGATGACTCTGCCGTTCTTTCTGATAGTGGCAACGCCCTCAACTGCGTTTCCGCTTTTATCCGTAAACGCTGCTCCGCTTACGAGAGTGCTGTAAGAATAGGTTCCGCTCTCGGGGGCAACAAACAAAACGGTAGGATGGTTTGACCAAGCGTAACCGCTCTGTATCTTGATCTTCATGTAGGAAAGGTTATCGCCGCTGGCGAATGCCTCGCCGCCGACACCCTTTTGGACGCCGCTGACAAACCAATCGGTATAACCGCTTTGTCCGGTCAGACCGAGGTGGTTATTCATCGACTCGATATACGGGCCGGGGCCTACGCCTTGAACGTCCGTAGCCTCGGACAAGGGAATATTTGAGGGGAACTCAACGATGGTCGAGGGAATGGAAGGGTTGACGAACTGAACGAGCTTCCAATAGCCCTGCTGAGCGAGATCCCAGCCGTTCTTATCCTTGTTAAGACCTACCGACCAGTCCATGGGGAGAACGTACTTGGTTCCCGTCGCGGGAGCTTCAACGTATTCGCCTATTTTCTTGACTACGGTCTTTCCGAGCTTAACGGGAACGTCAGTTCCGGCAGCAACCTCGGTGTTCAGCGTAAATACGAACATAAGAAGGTCGCCCTTCTTAAGGGAAACCGTTCCGGTCAGGGTTCTTGAAGGATTATTCGCAGTCGGAGTGAAGGCGTCGATAAGAACGCCGTTCTTTCTTACGGTCGCGGTGACGGAAACGGGATAGTTACCGATAGCGAACAGCGTTCCTGTAACAAGCTCGCTATACGAATATAAGCCGTCCTCGGTAGCTGTGAATACTACCGCGGGGTTGTTGGTTTTAGCATTCGCCGACGGCTGTGCGGGATTCACATACATATATGTCTTGTTGTTGCCCGCATATATCGGGTTAGGATTGCCGTCCTCGCGGCAGGTCAAGTTGATGTACCACGCCGTAGCTGCTGATCCGGACGTTTCCGAGC
The DNA here is from genome assembly GCA_045591885.1 of Eubacteriales bacterium. Taxonomy (GTDB): domain Bacteria; phylum Bacillota; class Clostridia; order Oscillospirales; family CAG-272; genus Colimorpha_A. The sequence goes on from JAZNTT010000025.1 coordinate 13,241, forward strand.
GGTTATGCGTTGACTCAAGGTAAGGCCATGGCGAATCGGATTGATTCACACCTGCATCGCTGTTACCGATTTGTTTCAGCGAATCTTTGTTTACAATAGTCGAAATATCGGTGGGGTCGCCAAAGCTCGTCAGCTGCCACTTACCTTGGACAGGAAGCTCCCAGCCGTACTTGTCGAAGGTTTCAGTAGAGCTCCAGTTCATAGGAAGAGCACCGTCCTCGTCCTCTGAGCCCTCGCCCTCTGAGTCTTCGTTTATTCTCTTGACCGTGGTCATTTCGAGCTTTACTATCTCACCATGACGAAGGTTCTGATACGTTTGCGATGCGAGAGTTGTATCGCTAAGGGTAGAATTAAGCGAAACCACAAACATAAGAAGGTCGCCCGCGTTAAGCTCAACGGTTCCCGAAAGGAACGCTGAGGGAGTGGTCGAGGTCGGCTCAAAGGTACCAATAACCTCGCCGTTCTTTCTTACGGTCACGGTAACGGAAATAGAATCATTCTCAACAGTGAACTGGTTCTGGGTGACGTGCTCGAGGTAAGAGTAGGTTCCTGCCTCGGGCGCGGTGAATACTACCGCAGGATGATTTGTCGTCGGCCTGCCGCCGTCGGTTCTAACGGGGATAAGGGGATTCATCCACATATAGGTGCTGTTGTCGCCCGCACAGATGGGATAAATGTTGCCCTCATCGCGCCAGGACATATTCAGGTACCATTTATAGTTTGCAGGAGCTGCACTTCCTACTGTTTCCGCGTAGTTATACAGCGTTCCTATGTAGGGCCATGGCGATTCGGACTGATACGTGCCTTCGGCTCTCGTACCAATTGTATTAGTGGACGCTTTGTTTGACATAGTAGTGACATCGGAAGGATCGCCAAAGCGCGTAAGGCGCCACGGACCCTGGATAGCAAGCTCCCAACCGTTATTGTCTTTCGTTCCGGTAGAGCTCCAGTCCATGGGAAGAGCGTAATTCAACTCGATATCTTCCGAATAGTCGCCCGTTCTCTTAACCACGGTCTCTCCGAGCTTTACTATCTCACCATAACGAATGAGCTTATACGTTTCCGATGCGAGAGTTGTGTCGCTAAGGGTAGAATTAAGCGAAACCACAAACATCAGAAGATCATTAGCTTTAAGAGCAACGGTTCCGGAAAGGGTTTTTGTTGAATTTCCCTCGGTCAGCGTGTAAGCATCGACAAGCTCACCGTTCTTTCTTACGGTCACGGTAACAGAAATGGAATCACTCTCAACAGTGAACTGGTTCAGGGTAACGAGCTCGCTGTAGGAATAGGTGCCGTCCTCGGGCGCGGTGAATACTGCGGCAGGGTGATTTGTCGTCGGCCTGCCGCCGTCGGTTCTGACGGGGATAAGGGGATTCATCCACATATAGGTGCTGTTGTCGCCCGCACAGATGGGATAAACGTTGCCGTCATCACGGAAGGACATGTTGAGATACCATTTATGGTTCGCAGAAGCTGCACTTCCTACTGTTTCCGCGTAGTTATACAGCGTTGCGATATAAGGCCATGGCGATTCGGACTGATACGTGCCTTCGGCCCTCGTACCAATTGTATTAGTGGACGCTTGGTTTGACATAGTCGAGATATCGGAAGGGTCGCCAAAGCGCGTAAGGCGCCACGGACCCTGGATAGCAAGCTCCCAACCGTTATTGTCTTTCGTTCCGGTAGAGCTCCAATCCATGGGAAGCGTATAGGTCGGCACATCGGTTTCAACCGCATGGATGTGCGCGATAGGCTTTGAGATTATGAACGTAGATGCTATCATAAAGCAAGCCATCAATAATGAAAGTATGCGCTTTTTCATAAATGTTTTTCCTCCATAATATTTTTTCGTTTTTTATCCGTCTCACGGATGGGGGTATAGAGAAATAAGCGGCTATCGGTTGAATAACCGTCCTTTCCCTTGCATACCGGCAGCCGCTTGACGGCGGCCGCCGCGGTATTCATTGATTAAATGCGGCGCTTGAATATCAGCTCTATTGCAACTATCGCGATGAGCGTCGCCGCGCCTACGATCGCTACAACGAGTATTACGTCGCTGTCGTTGCCGTTGCCGCCATTGCCGTCGGGTGAGGTCGTGTCACCTCCGGGAGTGGTCGTGTCCGAGCTTGTGCCGCCGGTATGCGTTTCCGATCCGTATTCACAGACTACGCATACGCCGTATCCAAGCACTGAAACGCACCTGGAATAGTATCGGGATTTCCCGCCGCGCCGATTGCCAAGGGTAGCAGCAGGAAAAGCGATAACATAAGGCCTGCAATCTTGCTTATGTTTTCATGTGGATTGCTCCTTTGATGAATTTGCTTTTGGCGATATTGCCAATCATTACGCTTTTACTGACGCTTCTAAGCGTCATATCGAACAATTCAACCAAGCACTTTGCAGACAATAGATATTTGTTTCATATTTACTGTATGTTGACAAAAATCTGTCGACAATTCTATTATAAAATGAAATATTTGAAAAACAAATAGCAAAAACTGCATTTCATATTGCAAAAAATGAACAAGAGTATTTTAACGATGTCGGTGGCGGAAAGAAATAACATAATTAGAAACCGCAGAGGTTATTTAACCTCTGCGGTTTAAATTATTTCGACATGCAAAGAACCATAATTGCCTTCTGCGCATGGAGACGGTTTTCAGCCTCGTCGAAGATCTCGGACGCGTGAGACTCAAACACGTCGGCAGTGATCTCCTCGCCGCGATGTGCAGGGAGGCAGTGCATAACCATTGCGTCACTCTTTGCAACCGACATGACGGAAGAATTGATCTGATAATTCTTGAAGATCTCCTTGCGCTGTGCGGCCTCGGCTTCCTGCCCCATCGATGCCCAAACGTCGGTGTAGAGCGCGTCTGCGTCGGACGCCGCCTCCTCGATGCTTTCGGTGCAGGTGAACTTACCGTTTTCCGACGCCCACTTCATAATGTCGGCATCAGGCTCATAGCCCTTCGGACAAGCGACGGCAACCTCCATGCCGGTCTTGATACCGCCGACGATGAGGGAGTTTGCCATGTTGTTACCGTCACCGATGTAGGTGAGCTTTCTGCCGTCAAGGTTGCCCTTGTGCTCGCGGATGGTCTGAAGATCAGCCATGACCTGACAGGGGTGGCAGTAGTCGGTAAGACCGTTGATTATCGGGATAGAGCCGTAGGCAGCAAGGTCCTCGACCTCCTTCTGCGCGAAGGTGCGGATCATGATTCCGTCAAGATAGCGCGAAAGAACACGCGCGGTATCCTCAACAGGCTCGCCGCGTCCGATCTGAAGATCGCGCGAGGAGAGGAAGAGACCCGATCCGCCGAGATCGTGAATACCGACCTCAAACGATACTCTGGTACGGGTCGATGACTTCGAGAATATCATTCCGAGCGTCATGCCGTTTAAGAGCTTGTGCTCGATTCCGTGCTTTCTTTCGTATTTGAGCTTGTCTGCAAGGTCAAGCGCCTGCATTATTTCTTCTGTTGACCAGTCTGACAATTTAAGAAAATGTTTCATAGTATTTATGAGGAAAACTTTTTGAAAAAAGTTTTCCTCATACTCCTTTCAAAAACTTTTGTACTGCGAAAAACTGCGTTTTTCGCGAATATGGGTATGGGGTTATGCCAGATATTGTTCTATATACTTAACCTGTCGCTCAAACGATTCCTCGCCGCAGCCACCGAGAGAATTGCGCTTCATTACGCAGGTCTCAAGGGAAATTGCTTCGTAAAGATCGGTATCGAAATTCGAATCGAATTTCTTATATTCCTCGATCGGAAGTTCGTCAAGAACGGTTCCGAGATCGATGCAATGCGCAACGAGCTGACCGACTATCTTGTATGCCGAACGGAAGGGCAGACCCTTACCGACGAGGTAATCAGCGAGGTCGGTCGCGTTAATGAAGCCTTTTTGCGCCGCCTTATACATATTTTCGGGTATCGGCTTCATCGTCTCGACCATCGGCGCGAAGACACTTAGGCACTTTTTGACGGTCTCTGTCGCGTCGAACACCGACTCCTTGTCCTCCTGCATATCCTTGTTATATGCGAGGGGGATTCCCTTAAGAACGGTAAGAAGTCCCATAAGGTCGCCGTAAACGCGTCCCGTCTTGCCTCTTACAAGCTCCGCCATATCGGGGTTCTTCTTCTGAGGCATGATAGACGAGCCCGTCGTGTAGGAATCGTCAAGCTCGACGAACTTGAATTCCCAGCTCGACCAGAGGATGATCTCCTCGGAAAAACGCGAAAGGTGAGTCATAATGAGCGAGCAGGCGGAAAGAAGCTCAACTGCGAAATCGCGGTCGGAAACGCCGTCGATGCTGTTCTCACAGATGCCGTCGAAGCCGAGCTTTTCGGCGGTGTAGAGACGGTCTGTCGGGTACGTTGTTCCTGCAAGGGCGCAGGAGCCGAGGGGCGAATAATTCATTCGCTTTTTGCAGTCGCTCAGACGTCCGATGTCACGCGTGAACATCATTCCGTAAGCGAGCAGGTGGTGAGCAAAGGTTATCGGCTGTGCGCGCTGAAGGTGCGTGTAGCCGGGCATTATAAGTCCCTTGCCGTTCTTCGCCTGTGTCAGAATCGCACCGATCAGCTTGCGGAGAAGTGAGATTATTTCGTCGATCTCGTCACGAAGGTACATTCTTATGTCGAGCGCAACCTGGTCGTTACGGCTTCTTGCCGTATGAAGCTTTTTTCCGACGTCACCGACGCGCTTCGTCAGCTCCGCCTCGACGAACATGTGAATGTCCTCAGCGTCGAGGTCAATTTCAAGCTTGCCGCTTGTCAGATCGTCGAGAATAGAGCAAAGACCGTCGGAAATGGTATCACATTCGGTTTTCGTAATGATGCCGCACTTACTCAGCATCGAAGCGTGTGCCAAGCTTCCCGTTATGTCCTGCTTATACATTTTGCAGTCGAAGCTTATCGACGAGTTGAAATCGTCGGCTTCCTTGTCGAGCGCCTTCACAAAGCGCCCTGCCCACATTTTTTCCATAATTACTCCTAACCCAAAGGGCGCCGCCCTTTGGAAACCTGCCAAACTTTTTGAAAAAAGTTTGGATCAAAAACTTTTATACTGCGGAAAACTCCGTTTTTCGCAAAGATAGGGCGATGGGAAATATCGCTATGTTTTTGTAGGGCGGGGGTTTACTCCCGCCGTTACATAAACAATGTTACTTTTTTCGCAGGTCTGATGACCTGCGTACGGCGGGAGCAAGCCCCCGCCCTACGAAATAAACACCAATATTCCGCAAATATCTATAAACACAATTCGCCGAAAACGGTAGTTTTCGGCAGTGCAAAGGTTTTGAGGGGGTATGGGGGAACTTTTTCAAAAGTTCCCCCATAAAATCTTACTTGTTCTTGTTTTTAGCGTCGACCTGAGCCTGAACCTTGATCGGGAGACCGAAGAGGTTGATGAAGCCGGCAGAGTCCTTCTGATCGTAGACGTTATCCTCACCGAAGGTTGCGATCTCCTCGGAGTAGAGGGAATAATCGGACCAAGCACCCGCCTTGATGATGTTACCCTTGTAGAGCTTAAGCTTTACCTTACCGGTAACCTTCTCCTGAGTCTTATCGACGAACGCGGAGAGAGCCTCACGAAGAGGAGTGAACCACTGACCGTTGTAAACGAGGTCGGCAAAGGTGATTGCAAGCTCCTGCTTCTTGTGAGCAGTCATCTTGTCGAGGCAAAGAGTCTCGAGGTAGTTATGAGCGAAGTAGAGGATCTCTCCGCCGGGAGTCTCGTAAACGCCGCGGCACTTCATGCCGACGAGACGGTTTTCAACGATGTCGAGTAGACCTATTCCGTTCTTACCGCCAAGCTCGTTAAGCTTGAGAATGATGTTCTTAGCAGACATCTTCTCACCGTCGATAGCGGTAGGAATACCCTTTTCGAAATCGAGGGTAACGTAGGTCGGTTCGTCAGGTGCCTTGAAGGGCGAAACGCCGAGCTCAAGGAAGCCGTCCTTATCGTAAAGCGGCTCGTTGCCTGCGTCCTCGAGGTCCATTCCCTCGTGGGAAAGGTGCCAGAGGTTCTTATCCTTAGAATAGTTGGTCTCGCGGTTTATCTTAAGAGGGACGTTATGCGCCTCTGCATAGTCGATCTCCTCTTCACGGCTCTTGATGTCCCACTCACGCCAGGGAGCGATTATCGGCATATCGGGGCAGAAGTGCTTGAGAGTAAGCTCAAAACGAACCTGGTCGTTACCCTTACCGGTACAGCCGTGACAGATCGCGTCAGCATTTTCCTTGATAGCGATCTCAGCAAGTCCCTTAGCGATGCAGGGACGGGCGTGAGAGGTGCCGAGGAGGTACTCCTCGTACTTTGCGCCTGCCTTAACGCAGGGCATAATGTAGTTATCGACGTAATCGTCGGTAAGATCGAGAACGTAGAGCTTCGACGCACCGGTCTTAAGTGCCTTTTCTTCAAGACCCTCAAGCTCGTCTGCCTGTCCGACGTTACCGGAAACAGCGATTACCTCGCAGTTGTTGTAATTTTCCTTGAGCCACGGGATGATGATCGAGGTGTCGAGACCGCCCGAGTACGCAAGAACTACCTTTTTAATGTTTTTCTTATCCATAATATATATCCTTTCGGTTTGACCTGTTTTATCGTATGCATAATTATACATCGTAAGTGTATAAAAATCAAGTGCTTTGCAAAAAATATTTATTTTTTATCGGTTTATACATCAAATATACCGATTTATGCACGTTTTTGTGCATATTCTCAACAAAAGCGCCGACAAGCGGCGCTTTCACGGTCATTACTCTACGTCGGGAAGAACTATCTCGGTTTCCTCTTTGGACATGAACTGTCCGAGAGGGCTGTTTTCGAGCTTGTCTGTGATTGCCTTGAACTCGTCGCCGGTCACGTCAAGAATGTTCTTGAAGTTGGTCGGGAATTCGGGGACCGTTCCGCCGATCTCGGTTACAACGGTGAGGTCAACGGCAAGGGTTCTGCCGAATGCGGTAGCGGAGGTAATGGAGAGGGTAGAGGTTTTACCCTCGGTCTTGGTCTCACCTGCAATGGTAAGGCTCCAGGGACCTTCAACGTCGTCGGGAATCTGCATGGTAGCGGTGTACTTACCGTCCTTGATCTCGGTCTTGAAGAGGGTCTCGGCGTGTGCGTTGTTGTCAACGATCTGAACAGAGCTGATCTCGAACATGTCGGTACCGTTAACTGTCTTGCTTTCAAATACGATCTTGTTTTCCTGTCTGTGGAAAACGCCTTCGCCCGAGACGGTGTTTACGAATCCAAGCTCTGCCTTGCCTTCCTCTTCACCGTTATAGAAGAGCTTTATGCCCGATCCCTGTGACTTATATTCGATCGAAACGCCGGTAAGGATATAATCCTTATCTGCATTGACCTCTGCTTTAAGGGTAAAGGGAGCAGCATCGAGTGCGTCGTAAATGGTTCGTGCCATTTCGTCGGAGAAGATAGCGTCGAGCTGTGCTTTTGCTTCGTCCTTCGGGATACCGCTTGTAACAAGAACGCTCTCAACTATGCTCTTCAGCTCCTTATCCTTTTTAAGGGAAGCAAAAACGTCCTTGATGAGCTTCTTTGCGCTGTCGGTGTTGAACTCAACGCTAACCACAACCTCGTTGCCGGTCTTTACGTTGCTCTTGCAAGCGCCCTCAGCGGCATTTGCAATGATCTTCGCGTACTTTTCAAGAAGGCCGTAAACCTTTTCGGGGTTGTTTCCGTCGAGGAGAGAGTTGATGCCCTCGAGCGAGCCGAGAAGTCCGCTGATGGAAGAACCTGCCTGTTCGCTTGCAGTATCGTTTGCGGCGGTGTTAGGCGTGAGACCGGGTGCAGGCTGAACGGGCATAAAATATGCGGTGAAAAGCTCAACGAGCGACATGGCGTCGGTAAGCTCGAAGCCGTACTTTTCAGAACCGAGAATACTTGAGCCTGCGATAACGGTAAGCCCCGCGTTATAGATGGAAAGGTCGGCTTTTCCGCTGTCAAGGGTAAGGTCAGTGCTAATAACGCTTTCGCCGTTAAGACCCGTGATAAGCGTCATCTCAGCACCGACAAAGTGCGGAATACCGAGATCCGGGGTATTTTTGAAGTTAAGCTTAGAGGTCGTGACCTGCGGCTCGGAGTCATCAATGCCCGCGAAGGTCGCTTCAAGAATTTTGTTAAGGTACTTTGCAACCTGTGATTCCTTCTTTTCGGGAGCGCAGGAGGTAAATAGCGCACCGAGAACGATAATAGTTGCCATGAGAAGAGAAATTACAGAGGAAAGTTTAATTTTCATGATATTATCCTTTCATAAAACAATTCAAAGAAATTTTATCACAGGGGGCGAATTTTGTCAAGTTTTGCAATGACTTTTTATTAAGAAAATATTACCTTATATTATATGCGATTTTTTGTAAGGTTTTACGAAGACAATAAAATGATGTCGGTTCCTGAAAAAACATAGCGAAAGCATCGCTTTCGCTTGACAAAAGTTTTTGGAGCTTCAGAACCTTTTTTCAAAAAGGTTCTGAGAAAAGAGAAAGCAGACGGCAAGGCCGTCTGCCGGGTATTTAATTCTTCGCCAGAGTTTCACAGTAAATGCAGCGGTACTCGGCTCTTTCGTGATCGGTGAGGGTGAATATCTGCGGAAGCTCCTGCTCGGTCGTCGTGATGCAACGGGGATTGTGGCAGGTGACGACGTTTACGAGCTTTTCGGGCAGCGACATTTTCTTTTTCTCGACGTTCTTTCCGTCCTTGATAATGTTGACTGTCGCGCCGGGGCAGATGTAACCGAGGACCTCGGTGTCGAGGACGATATCGTCTGCGATCTTGATGATGTCCTTTTTACCCATCTTGCGGCTGGGCGCGTTCTTGATTATCGCAATGTGACAGTCGAGACGGTCAAGTCCGAGCAGACGGTAAACCTCCATGCCCTTGCCGGGGGTGAGGTGATCGAGAACTATTCCGTTTTTAATAGAATCAATATTCATAATAACCTCACAGTCCGAGAAGCTTAAGAATAAGCGCCATTCTCATGTATTTTCCGTTAAGCACCTGCTTGAAGTAGCAAGCGCGTGGGTCGCGGTCAACTGCAACGCTGATCTCGTTTACACGGGGAAGCGGATGCATAACTATCATATCGGACTTTGCGCTTTCCAGCTTTTCGGGGGTCAGAACGTAACTGTCCTTGAGGCGGAGGTAATCTTCTTCATTAAAGAATCTCTCCTGCTGAACTCTCGTCATATAGAGAATGTCAAGCTCGGGCATGACGGACATAAGATCCGGTGTTTCAACGTAGGGGATACCCTTTTTGTCAAGCTCGCGCTTGACGTAATCGGGAACGGTCAGCTCGTCGGGAGAAACGAGAACGAACTTCACTCCCTCGTATCTTTCCATGGCGGCAATAAGTGAATGAACAGTACGTCCGAATTTAAGGTCACCGCAGAAGCCGATGGTGAGATTATCAAATCTGCCTTTTTCGCGGCTGATGGTAAGCAGGTCGGCAAGGGTCTGGGTCGGGTGGTTGTCACCGCCGTCACCTGCGTTGATAACGGGGATAGTCGGGTTCATAGCCGCAACCATCGGCGCGCCCTCCTTCGGGTGACGCATCGCGATAATGTTTGCATAGCATGAAATTACCTGCGCGGTGTCTGCAACGCTTTCGCCCTTTGCGGCGGAAGAGGATGAAGCCGACGCCATGCTCAGCACGTTTCCGCCAAGCTCGTACATTGCCGCCTCAAATGAAAGGCGGGTACGGGTCGACGGCTCGAAAAAGAGCGTTGCAAGCTTTTTGCCCTCGCACTTGTGGGCATACTTTTCGGGATTTGCGATTATATCCTTTGCCGTAGCAACAAGCTCGTCGATCTCATTAACCGACAGCTCCTTGATATCAATTACGCTTCTCATTATTTAGCTCCGTTAACAGCAAGATAATTCTTGATTCTCGTTACGTTTTCCTCATTGCTCGGATCTTCACTCAAATATTCGATAATATCGTAAACGTCAACTATCGAATATACGGGGAAGCCGAACTGCTCTTCGATCTCCTGCATCGCGCCCTTTTCGGTCTGCCCCTTTTCCTTGCGGTCGACCATGATAAAGGTAGCGGCAACCTTGGTTCCCTCAAGGTGAGAAAGGATCTCCATACTCTCGCGGATCGCGGTTCCTGCGGTGATAACGTCCTCGATTATGACGATCTCCTCGCCCGACACGGGAACGTAACCGACGAAAACACCGCCCTCGCCGTGATCCTTTACTTCCTTACGATTAAAGAAGAAGGGGACGTTAAGCTCTCTTTTCGAGAGTGCAACAGCGGCAGATACTGCAAGGGAGATTCCCTTGTATGCGGGTCCGTAGAGGACAGCCTTCTTTTTGCCGAGCTTTTCCTCGTAAGCCTTTGCGTAGAACTCGCCGAGCTTTGCAATATCGTCACCGGTCTTGATCATTCCGGCATTGATGAAGTAGGGAATTTTTCTGCCGCTCTTTGCGGTGAAATCACCCAACTTCAGAACTCCTCCGCCCTGCACACATTCAATAAACTCTCTCTTGTAGCTTTCCATTTATCTGTCCTCCAAAATATTATGCGTTTTCCTTCTCGGAACCGATCGGGTTTATGATACTGTAACCGACATTTATAAGGTGGTCGGCAACTCTTTCAAGACCTGCAACGGTGGATGAGAAGTAGGGGCTGTGGTCAACGGAGCAGTTACCCTCGGCAAGACGCGCAAAGTGGCGTGCAGTCAGGGTCTTCTTCATTTCGTCGACCTTTTCCTCAAGCACAAGAAGCTCGTGCAAACGGTCGCCGTTGAGATTTTCGAAGGCGTCCTTCGAGATCTCAAACATCTGAGAAACAACTCCGCACATTCCCTTGATCTCGTCAACGGCAGTGTCGGAGAATACAAGCTCCTTGTCAGCCATTTCTGCGCCGATCTCGTAGAAGTTTTCTGCGTGGTCGCCGATACGCTCAAGGTCATTAAGTACGTGGAAATAAGAACCGATTATTACCTCATCGCTTCCCTCGATGGTAGAGGAAAGCTTGATAAGGAAGCGCGTGAGCGCACCGTTTGTAAAGTCTATTATTGCCTCGTTTTCAACGACTTTTTCAGCGTTTGCCTTCGAGCGCGTTTCAAGCGCGTTGAAGGAATAGTTCATATTCTCCTCAACAAGCCCGAGCATATAGTCCATTTCCTGCTTGACCTGTCCGAGAGCTACTGACGGCATAGCGAGAAGGTTGTCATCGACGAAACGGAGGGATCGGGTTTCATCCTCTGTCTTCTTGTCCTTGATAACAGTCTCAGAGAATTTGACGAGTTGACGTACAAAGGGAAGCATAATAAGTGCGTTCGTTACGTTGAAGATGACATGGAACAGAGACACTCTCATCTGTACCGACATAACGTCGTTATCGTTAGGGAATATCGTGGTAAGGAATTTTACCATTTCGTCCTTGAATATCCACATCGCAGCGGTGAAGAGCACCGCGCCAACGGCGTTGAAGGTCAGGTGGATAAGTGCGACCCGCTTTGCGTTTACCTTTCCGCCGACAGCGGCAAGAAGCGCCGTTACGCAGGTGCCGACGTTAGCGCCGATGACGAGGAATATCGCAAGCTCGAGCTTGATAGCTCCTGCACCGACCATGGTGATAATAACACCGGTCGCCGCCGAGGACGACTGTATAAGTGCTGTGAAGAATATGCCGATAAGTACGAGCAGAAGGGGCGCAATGAAGCGAACGCTGCCGCTCATGACCGCCTCAGATGCTTTTTGGAACATATCGAGTATACGGGGATTTCTGAACGCACCCTCGCTTCCCATTATCTCAAGGCCGACGAATATAAGTCCGAGACCGCCGATAAGCGTTCCTGTGAGCTTCATTTTTTCCTTTTTGGAGAAGCCCATCATTATACCGGCGAAGGCAAAGAGGTACATTACCATATTGAAATAGTCGTTCTTGAGCGAAACGAGAAGTCCCGTTACAGTCGTACCGATCTTTGCGCCGAGCAGGATCGGCGTTGCCTGCATGAGCGTCATAACGCCCGCGGAAACAAGACCGATGACCATGACGGAGGTCGCCGACGAGCTTTGAATTATCGCTGTAACGCCTGCACCAACGCCGAGTCCCGAAAAACGGTTGTTACTTATTTTGCCGAGAAATTTCTTCATTCCGCTGCCGGCACTCTTTTCAAGCGCCTCGCCCATGAAGTTCATGCCGACGATAAATACGCCGACACCGGCGAGCAGCCAAATTAAACATCCTAACAGCTCCATAATTTTTTCTCCTTTTTTTACAACATCTTTCTCATCTCGCCCTGCGCCGCAGAGTGAGGAATTTCTTAAAAATGACCGAATTGTCATTTATTTTACATAATGCGACAATAGTAGCGTGAGCGTGAAAGCTCAGAGGTTTATTGTAGGGGCGACCTTTGGGAACCCCCAAAGCTCATTGCATTCGCTTCGGGGAACCCCGATATTGCTCGCCCGCATATCAACATTGTAACCAATCGGGCGACCAATGGTCGCCCCTACAAGGGCTTTTCAAGATTTTGCGGTGATCTCAATATACTAAAAATCAATCACAAAATTCCTTAACGCATCTCTCATACGCCGCGACGGGGTCGGGTGCGGCGGTGATGGGACGGCCGACGACGATATAATCGGAGCCGATCTCCTTTGCCTGAGCGGGAGTCATAACTCTCTTCTGGTCACCGACGTCGCCGTCAGCGAAACGGACACCGGGGGTAACGGTAACGAAGCCCTTACCGCAGGTGTCGTGAACCTTGCCCGCCTCGAGGGGCGAGCAAACTACGCCGTCAAGACCGCTGTCGGAAGCACATTTTGCATAGTGCATAACGACCTTGTCGATCGGCTCGCGGATAAGCAGATCGTTTTCCATGCTCTCCTGATCGGTCGAGGTAAGCTGAGTTACGGCGATAAGGATCGGACGGGTGCCGTCAGGACGGGTAAGACCCTCAATTGCGGCTTCCATCATTCTCTTTGTGCCCGAAGCGTGGAGGTTCGTCATATCAACGTCAAGGCGGGAAAGGACAGCCATTGCCTTTTTAACGGTATTCGGAATATCGTGAAGCTTGAGGTCGAGGAATATCTTGTGACCGCGCTTCTTGATCTCGCGTACGATCTCGGGTCCCTCGGCATAGAAAAGCTCCATGCCGATCTTTACGAATGGCTTTACGCCCGTGAACTTATCAAGAAATTCAAATGTTTTTGCCGCGCTGTCGAAGTCGCAGGCGATGATTACGTCTTTTCCCATTTTTATCTCCTTACATAAATTACTTTCTTCTTACCGCAGTCTTGTCATTCGGATTGAACGCCGCGTTAGAGTTGCTCATAACAGTGACCTCCTCGCGGTTGATGAGTGCGTGAAGGTCGTCGCCGTCGATCGTGTTCTTCGGCTCAAACTCCTCGCTCATCGCGTATTTGATTATCTCGTTCTTAAGCCACGCAGCCGCAGGGTCGCTTTCTCTGAAATTGAAGCCGCACACGAGAAGCCTTCCGTCATATACGTTGTACTCAAAGAGCGAGCCTTGATTTACGTGGTTCTTATGTGTAGGGATTATCTCGACGATCGGAATATCGTTCTTCTTTCCGCCCTCAAGCACGATGGATTTTCCGCCGTTCATAAGCTCGGAGAATTGCCACGAGCAGAAGCCCTCGTGAGGCAGGTCGCGGAATATCGGGTGGTCGGCGATGACGGTCGAAAGAAGACCGTAGGTTCTTCCTGCAAGCGCAAGACGGAACCTCGTCGGATAGGACTTAAAGGGCTTGTCGCCGAAGATGACGACCTTTTGTCCGTCCTTGAGTGCCGAAACGAGCGTCTCCTCGTCGGTTTCGGTGAACACCGTGATGCCCTCGGGCTTGATCTTCTCTGCCTTCGGAAAGAGGTAAAGCTCCCATTCGTTCTCGGTAAAGAGCGAATCGTTCTCAAGTGTGACGTAAAGGGTCATTCTCTTCGGAACGGAATATTCGGGCAGAACGGTATTGATCTCGTAAAGATCGGTCAGCTCTCCGCTTTTGACTCCGTTTACCTCGATGCGGTCGCGGAATATCGCCTTGCCGTCGATCGAAATACGGATCGAAAGCGACGCGCCGTTAAGATCGCCGTGACCGAAGTACGATGTCTTGATTACGGTGTTGAAAACGTCGCCGCAGGCAAAGTTCGACTTCATTCCGAGGTCGTTGAGAAGAACCGTTTCGGAGTTGTACATAAGTACGTTTCTGACCGTTTCGCCCGGCTTCATCTCGTAAAACTCGTTCATCATACCGACGTCGTAGCCGAAGGTATGCCAGTGAGTATCGATCGGGCCGAGGAAGTCGTAGCCCGCGATGGTTCTCGTAAGACGAACCGCCTCAAAGCAGTGCTTTCTTATTCTTCTCTGCCACTCGCAGGAGTTTTTGAAATAAAGCGGAGCGCGCTCGAAAACGCCCTTGTCGCGCAGGTGGCGCTCGATGGAATCGAACATATCGGTGTAGCGTCCGATAAGGGTGTTCTTGTATCTTTCCTTTAGGGAAATATCAGCATAAGTTCCGTCGATGCAGATCTCGTGAGTTACGCGCGGCTTCTTATAGACGACGGCGATCGAATTCTGATACTCAACGTCGGCGTCGGTCGAATTGTAGCTGAAATGACCGCTCGCGTAGCTGTTATAAAGGTCGGAGAATCTGCCCGCTTCCTCAAAACGGCGGGGGTGATGACGGAAGGGAGTATCTGCCAGCTCCTTTTCCTGCTCGGGCTCGACGAAGAAATACTCAATACCGCGCAGTGCGCTCATCGGAGAGAAGAGCGAATCGCTCTCGGTGTGTACCATATCGGCGCACTTATTAAGATGAGTGATATACTCGTCGTGAAGCAAAAGCTCGTTACCGCCGCAGTAGATGACGGTCGAAACGTGGCGGCGGCAGAATTTTACGATGTCGCACCATTCCTCATAGGTCGCGTTGTTCGGTGTCTCGACGTGTATAAGCATGCCAAGCTCGTCAGCCGCCTGCATATATTCCTCGACGGGAACGTGGGTATGGAAGCGGATGTAGTTGAAGCCGAGCTGCTTGAGCTTCTTTATTACCTCACGGTAGAAGGATATATCGTGAGGAAGATGTACGGTTTCGGGATAGTAGCAATGCTCACAGATTCCGCGCAGGTAGTATGGCTCGCCGTTGAGGCGGAAATCGACGCCCTCAACATTAAGTCGGCGGATACCGAACTCGCGCTCAAGCACGCTTTCTCCGCAGGTGAGCTTAAGAATATATCTCTTGGGGTTTTCGGGCGACCATTTTTCCAGCCCGTCGGACAAAAGGGTAAAGGCTCCGTCCGCCTTGCCGCTTGTAATTACGGTCTTGCCGTCGAGGATCACGTAAGTGTAAGACGCCGCTTCGACCGATATCGGCTCGACCTTAAACTCCGAGCAGTCCTCGGAAACGGTGATCTTGACGTCGCGGAGCGCACTGCCGTAAACGCGAAGCTCAACGTCGCCTATAACGCCGCCGCTATACTGACTTGCTGCGCGGTTGGTAAGTCCCGACACGAGCTGTCCGTCAAAGCCGAACATATTATGGCTCGAAACCGAAAGGGTGACGGTATTTTCGCCTTTTATGAGCAGTCCGTCCGGAATTTCCATTTCAAAGGGGGAACTGTATCCCTCGTGGCGTCCGAGGTATTTTCCGTTGAGCCAGACCGACGCCGCGTTCTGAACACCGCCGAAATAGAGGACGGCGGAATCGGTTATCTCGGCGCAGACGAAACTCTTTTCATAGAAGAAGTTGCCGACGATCGTCGGAAGCGCCATATCAGGACAGTCATTAAATATCGGATACTGCTGAAGACCGTATTCGGGGTTTATTTTAAGCTCTCTGAAAAAGGGTGTCGACTTGAACTTGTCGGTCATATCCTCCCAATAACCGGGAACCGCGTTGGGAATTACTCTGCCGTTTTTTCCAAGAACGGGGCAAGCGTCGGAGAGATAATTTTCCTCGGCGTAGTCCATTTTCCAATTTCCGTTAAGCGAAAGTGCTGAATATAGCATATTGTACCTCCGTTTGTGGGGTTATTATATTCGTTGATTTAATCTATCTTCAGTCCCTGAAGCGATTTGATTCCGTATTTTTCCATTACGGAGGGTAATTTTTCAATAATGTCTCGGCAGACGAAGGGATCAACGAGATTCGCGGCTCCGACTTCAACTGCCGTCGCACCCGCGAGCATCATCTCGATCACGTCCTCGGCGCTTGAGATGCCGCCCATTCCGACAACGGGAACGGACACCGCGTGGCTGACCTGATATACCATACGGACTGCAACGGGGAAGATGGCTGCGCCCGAGAAACCGCCCATCTTGTTTGCGATAACGGGCTTTTTCGTTTTGAGGTCAATTCTCATTCCGAGCAGGGTGTTTATAAGGCTGATTCCGTCAGCGCCCTCGCTTTCACACGCCTTTGCGATGGGAACGATGTCGGTCACGTTTGGAGAAAGCTTGATTATAAGCGGCTTTTTCGTAACTGCGCGAACCGCCTTCGTGACGGTAGCCGCCGCCTCGGGCGAGGTGCCGAATGCCATGCCGCCGCCGTGGACGTTGGGGCAGGAGATGTTGACCTCGTACCAGCCGATCTGGCTTTCCTCTTCAAGACGTCCGACGGTGTAAACGTAATCCTCGATGGAAAATCCGCTTACGTTCGCCATAACCGGCTTGTGAAAGACCTTTTTCATCTTGGGGAGCTCCTCGGAGAGCACCTTTTCAACGCCGGGATTCTGAAGCCCTACGGCGTTTATCATTCCGTTCGGACATTCCGCAATACGCGGAGTCGGGTTGCCGAAACGGGGATCGCGCGTCGTTCCCTTAAAGGAGAACGAGCCGAGAATATTTATATCGTAAAGCTCGGCAAATTCATAACCGAAGCCGAAGGTTCCGCTTGCGGGGATTATGGGATTGTCAAGCTCGATACCGCAAAGGTTGACTTTCGTGTTTACCATATTATCTCCTCCCTTTCAAGCACGGGACCGTCGCGGCAGATGCGCTTGTTTCCGTACTTGGTCTTGCAGGAGCAACCCATGCACGCGCCGAAGCCGCATCCCATTCTTTCTTCAAACGAGAACTGACCGCTTGTGACGGCAGTCGCCTCGATCGCCTTGAACATAGGCATCGGACCGCAGGTGTAGAAGTAGGAATACGTAAGCGTTTTCATCACGTCGGTGACGAAGCCCTTATTTCCGTAGCTTCCGTCGACCGTGGTAATATAAACGGTCGCGCCGAGCTGCTTAAACTCATTTTCGTAGAAGATCTCGTCCTTATTGTTAAAGCCGAGAATGACAGTCACGTCCTTGCCCTCGGATATGAGCTTTTTCGCAAGAGCGTACATGGGCGGTACACCAACGCCGCCACCGATAAGAAGGGGAGCGTTTCCGCTTTTGCCCGTATCGTAGCCGTTGCCGAGACCGGTCAGAATATTAAGCTCTGTGCCGATAGGCATCAACGCCATCTGTTCCGTACCTGTTCCGACGACCTTGTAGATTATGGTAAGGGTTTCACCGTCCCAGTCGCATACCGAGATTGGACGGCGCAAAAAGAGTCCGTCGAGCTTTATGTTGACGAACTGTCCCGTCGCCGTTATGTCGGACGTGTCTCCGACGAGTACCATTTTGTAAACGGTGCTCGTGAGAGCTACGTTTTCTTTTATCGTAAAGATTGACTGTTTCATTTTTTGTCCTGTATACGTTTGAATTTATCTGTGCGTTGTAAGGTTTTGCCACAATGTTGTAGGGCGGGGGTATGCTCGGAACCCCCAAAACTCGCATTCGCTCGTTTCGGGGAACCCCACGCGCTCCCGCC
>JAZNTT010000026.1:0-3185 GCA_045591885.1 Eubacteriales bacterium
GTCCCGTGCCTAACAGTACGGCGGAATATCTTGCGCTTGCCGAGAGAAATTACATAACGGGCAATTATGACAAGTCGCATTTTCCCGACAGCTTTGGCTATGCCTCAGCCGAGCAGGCGTGGGCGGTGCTAAATGAAGGGAAGTCCGCACTGAAAAGCGACGTTCTCATTCACGGCGACTACTGTCTGCCGAACATTATGCTTGACGGCTGGAAGCTTTCGGGCTTTGTGGATGTCGGCAACGGTGGCATTGGGGATCGGCACATTGACGTCTTTTGGGGAATTTGGACGCTGTGGTTCAATCTCGGCACGGACAAATACCGTGACCGCTTTATTGACGCTTACGGCAGAGATAAAATTGACGAAAATATACTCAAAATCATCGCCGCGGCAGAGGTTTTTGGGTGAAAACGAGGTGAGAAAATGAACAAAGATATGTGCGTTCCGTGCGAGGAAGGGATAATAAATATCCGCGTCGGCGCGATCATTATGAAGGACGGAAAGATACTTATGGTCGGCAATGACAGAACTGATTATTTGTATTCCGTCGGCGGCAGGATAAAATTCGGCGAGACAGCCGAGGAAGCCATTATCCGCGAGGTCTATGAGGAGACGGGTGTAAAAATGGAGGTAGACCGTCTCGGATTTATACATCAGAACTATTTTTACGGCGACGCGCCGACAAATCTCGGCAAGCTTATATATGAAATATCTTTTTATTTCTATATGAAAGTCCCCGACGGCTTTGCGCCGATAAGCGAAAGCTTCACGGAGGATAACAGCAAGGAATGTCTGAGGTGGGTTTCTCTTGACGAGGACATTAAGATGTATCCCGAATTTTTCAGGACTGAGCTTAACAACCCCTCGGATGCCGTGCGATATTTTTCAAATGACGAGAGATGATGTAAACGAAAGGAACATAACTATGAAAAAAATCATTTTTGACACAGACATTGGCGGCGACTGCGACGACACAGGCGCGCTTGCTATAGTACATCAGGGAGTAAACATTGGGCTTTGCGAGCTTCTTTGCGTGAGCGTCAGCACCGCAGACCCTTGGGCGCCCGCCTGCGCGGACGCGATAAACCGCTATTACGGACATATAGTTCCTATCGGACAGACGACAGTTGCTCCTGCGGGCGACGTGACAATGGATATGATACTTGCAAACTACGGCAAGCACACCGCCGAGACCTTCGGCAGCGACTATCTCCCCGGTTGTGCAAAGAAGCCCGAGGATGCGGTAAGACTTCTCCGCAGAACGCTTGCCAATAACACAGGCGACAAAATAACGCTTATGGTCATAGGCTCCTGTATAAATTTCGGCAGACTGCTTGAGAGTGAGGGCGACGACATATCCGACAAGACGGGAATTGAGCTTGTTCGCGAGCAGGTAGAGCTTGTTTCTCTTATGGGCGGACTTTTCCTTGACGGAAATATTCAGACAAATATGCCCGAGCTGCCCGGCGAGTACAACCTCAGAACAGATATAAGAACGGCAAGACTGGTATTTGAAAAATGCCCCGCACCTATCGCGATATCCCACTTTACCGTGGGCGACGTTATATTCTCGGGCACGTCGATTATTGAGACCGAGGCCGACAGTCCCG
The DNA here is from genome assembly GCA_045591885.1 of Eubacteriales bacterium. Classification (GTDB taxonomy): domain Bacteria; phylum Bacillota; class Clostridia; order Oscillospirales; family CAG-272; genus Colimorpha_A. The sequence goes on from JAZNTT010000026.1 coordinate 1,610, forward strand.
TGCGCGAGTCCTACATATATCACGTAAAGGGCAAGAGAAACAGCTGGGACCCCATCTCCGCGTTTTACGCGGTTTACGGCTGTGGCGACGGTGTGTTTACCGACAACCGCCGCGGCAGAGTGACTGTTGACGAGCGCGGTGTGACTGCGTTTTACGAAGGTGAGGGCGACAATATGCACATTCTTATCGACTGCCCCGACAACGCCGCCGCGGAAATAGCGCTTGATAAGGCTATGGTGGGTACGTTGCTCAATAAATAAGGAAAATAAGATATGGAAGAATTTATTTTAATACGACCGACGAGCGAATACGCAAGTCAGATTTCTGAATACAGGCAAGAATTTCTTGACGCTGGCGACTCGATGGACGGCTGCGGTCCGCTTCGCAGAATTGAAGATCCCGAAGAATACATAAAGATCTGCGCGGATTACGAAGACTTGCAAACCGTTCCTGCCCAATTGGTTCCCGCGACGCAATTTATGCTTGTCAGAAAAGAGGATAACAAGGTGTTGGGCTTTTTGCAGGTAAGGCACGAGTTTAACGACTATCTCTCCCAATTTGGCGGTCATATCGGATATTCCGTAAGACCCAGCGAAAGACGCAAGGGCTATGCCAAAGAAATGCTCAAAATGGCACTTCCGTTTTGCAAGGGAATTGGTCTTAATAAAGTGCTTATAACCTGCGTTGACGGCAATATTGCAAGCGAAAAGACTATACTCGCAAACGGCGGCGAGTATGAATCAACGGTATATGAGCCCGAAAGAAAAGTTTATCTGAAAAGGTTTTGGGTAAAAACTAAAAAGGACTTTTTTGAGGAAATTTTGCAGACCAAGGACGAAACGGAACGGGTAAACAAGCTATATGAAATTTTCAACGAGGATGCAAGGCTTAACAGATCGAAGGCTGCAAGAGTTGAATTTCTGACCACCGTTCGCTACATAGAAAAATACTTGAAAGAAGGCGACAAGATACTCGACATCGGCGCAGGTGCAGGTGAATACAGCCTTTACTTTGCCCGTAAGGGATATGAGGTATCGGCTCTTGAGCTTGCAGACGCCAATATTGCCGCTTTCAAAAAGAAGTTCACCCCCGAAGATAAGATCGATCTCGTTCAAGGCAACGCCCTTGACCTCTCTCGTTATGAGGATAAGACGTTTGATATTGTTCTTTTGTTCGGCCCGCTTTATCATCTTCTAAATGATGACGATAAGCAAAAATGCATTAGCGAAGCAAAGCGAGTATGCCGCGACGGCGGCAAAATATTCTTTTCGTTTATTTCTAACGACTTCGTTTTTCTTACCGAGTTTGAATATGACGCAAGCTATTTTTCAAACGGACATTATGATAAAGAGACCTTTAAGCTTGAGGACTTTCCGTTTGTGTTCCACACAGTAGGTGCGGCAAGAAAGCTTCTTTCTGATGGCGGTATAAACATCTTACACGAGGTTGCATCCGATGGTGCAAGCGAGCTGCTTGCAGATCGTATCAATGAAATGAGCGATGAGGACTACGCGCAATATCTGCGCTACCACTATTATATTTGTGAAAAGCCGGAGCTGCTTGGTATGACCAATCA
>JAZNTT010000027.1:0-9087 GCA_045591885.1 Eubacteriales bacterium
TGGCGGAAAGCCAGACGGCCGATACGGCCGAATCCGTTAATAGCAACTTTTACAGACATGGTGAATTCTCCTTTATATTTAAATAATTATTTTTTCTTACCAAATCAGTATTTTACTATAAAATCCCTATTTATACAATACAGTAGGGATTTTATTTTCATTTTTTTTACAAAATTTGTATTTATTGTATTTATTCGCCGTCTCCGAAGGCAATTTTTTTGTTCTCTTCGTGCTCTTTTTCGGTTTTAGCGAACAGATTATAGCCGTCCTTTTTTGCAACGAAGTAATAATACTTAGTGCTTTCGGGATAAATAGCATAGTTGATTGCGAGGAAGGTCGGGTTAGAGATCGGTCCGGGGGGCAATCCCTTGTACTTACGGGTGTTATAAGGGTCGTCCATGTTGAGGATTTCCGCAGTCAGCTTTTCGGGCGGATCGTCCTGAAGGATGTAGTAGAACGTCGCGTCAGATCCGAGGAATCCGCCTGTCTCGCGGCCCGGGTTGTTAAGACGATTATTGAATACCGAAGAGATTGTTCCGTATTCTACGTCGTGATATGCTTCCATCATGACGAGAGACGCGAGGTTAACGATCTCATCGAAGGTCTTGCCGCGTGCGGCACAAAGATTGTTGATCTTCTCAATATAATCGTTACCCTTTGCAGTACAGTTCTTAAAGGTCTGCTTCATCTTTACGTCAAAGTTTTTGAGCATCTTGTTTATGATCGTGACTGCGCTTGCGTTTGAATAGTAATAGTAGGTGTCGGGGTAGAGATAGCCTTCAAGACGGCACTTTCTCAGTGGGCTGATGTTTTCGTCCAACTGTTTTATGAACCAGTAATTGAATTCATAATTCTCGATTACGTCATAAAGCTCCTCTCTCGACGAGAGATGATACTTATCAACAAGGGTATCGACGATCTCCTTGACCGTATAGCCCTCGGGGATCGTTACGATGACCGTTTCGGCTTTGGCGTTGTTTTTCTTTGCAAAAACTCTTATCAACTGATCGTAGTTCATAGAAGGAGAAACAGTATACTCACCTGCGACCAGCGTGGGGCTTTTGTCGCGGAGCTTTGCGTACATATCAAATACCCACGCATATTCGATTACGCCGTTTTCCTCAAGGACCTTGCCAAGCTCCTTGATAGAAGTTCCTTCTCCGATGGTTACGGTGATCTCATCGTCGGGCTTTACGAAAGCAAAAATGTCATTTCCTCCGACTATAAGGAAGTAGGAAAGGAAGCCGGATACGACGAGAATGGAAACGATATAAATTACCGCCTTGACGAGGCTCGATACGGCAGTAGATCCGCCGCCGTTAAAATCGTCATCATCGTCATCATCCTGTCGATTTGCTGCCGATAATTTTGAAGCACTTGACGGACGGCTTGACGAGGGATAATGCGGCTCTTTTCTTTTTGCGGGGTGCGTAGCGTTAGCTTGCTGAGTTGACGGCTTTTTCGTCGGAGCTCTTCGCGCAACCGGCACACGGCGATTCTCACCGCTTGAACCGGCAGGTCGGCGTTTGCCCGTGCTGTTTTGTTGTGTATTCATATAAGATTACCTCATTTGTTCAGTTACAGCTCGGTAAGAACTGCGACTGCGAATATGATAATGCAAACGATAAGAGATGGCGAAAAAAACGCCTCTATCGCAAGCTTTGTTTTTTCACTAACCACTTTTTTAGACGAGCTTCCTTCCTCTGCCGCTTCCGTTGCCGCAATATCGGGAGTTTTGCCGTCATCGGATTTTTTTAGCAGATAGGAGGGAGAGGGCGCACCGCTTTTTCCCATCTGCCGTAAGATGTGTTCAAATTCGCTGAACATTATTACGCTGAGGACGAGGAAAAGGAGCGCAAACGTAAATACGCTGATGATCTTGTTCGACGGATCGGACAGCGTTTTGATAATATATTTTTCACCGAAAACGGTGTAAATATTAAACGCAAGATGTGCAATAAATGCCGAAAGCGACGAGCCGGTGGCGTAAGTGAGCATGCAGAGCACTATCGCACTGAAAAACCTGATCGGGAAGCTCTCGACGGTGAAAAAAAGCATTGAGGAGAGGAGCGAGGTGATTATGGTCGCGTTTATCGCGCCGTAACCTCCTTCATTGTACTCGGTAAGCATTATCGATCGGAAAACGAACTCGTCGATCAGTGCAGGGATAATTGCGAATGCCGCCGCTGCAAAAAGGAAGTTGTATTCGGTGGCACCCGTGATGTAGCTTTCAAACGGAGAGATCGAAAAGCTGTTCATCTTGAAAACGTATATCTGCGCAAACCTTATAAGCACCGATCCGAAAACAAGAACGAGTGAAGCAACTATCACGCTTCCGAACTTTGACGGAGCTATAAGACGGATATTCATTTTTGAGGTGTAACCGACACCCTTGAGACGGCAGAAAAGTATTGCAGGTATAACGAATATCAGAAGCTGGACAATGATTACCGACAAATATTCGTTTCCGCCTGCGCCGGTCAGCTTTTCACGAAAAAAATCGGTTCCAAGGAACAGTATGTAAATTATTGATGCGAAAAGCGGAGTGGAAAACGAGGCTTTCATTTTCATATCGTTGAAAACGCTCCCTTCTCGGTAACGATAAGAGAAACGTGCTTGTCGAAGCGCCCGCGGGGAACCGCGGAACGAAGCAGCTTGTCGAACGTCACGCCAACGGATGTACCGCCAAAGTCATTAAGATATCTGTCGTAATAGCCCTTGCCGTAGCCGACACGGTAGCCGTGGCGGTCAAAGCAGACGGCGGGGATTATTATCAGATCGTTTTTGTCCTTTGAGGGAGTGTAAACAGGAAGCTCAAGGGGCGGTTCGGGGATTCCGTAACTGCCTTCCTTAAGCTCGCTCAGGTCTGAGACAAGATGATACGTCATCGTCGAGCTTTCGGTGTCGCAAAGCGGAAAGGCAACCTTTTTGCCCGCCTTTATCGCCGCATCGGCAAGAGGCAGAACGTTCAGCTCACCCTTTATCGGATAATATAAAAGCACTGTTTCGGCAAAGCGGAACGATGCAAGCGAAAGGAGCTTCATTACGACGGCGGCTTCCGCTTCTTTTCTTTCGTCATTCGAAATCTCTTTGCGAAGCGCCAAAAGCTCTTCGCGAAGCTGCTTTTTTTCTTCCTTAAGTGTTATCAAAGCGCCGTCCTCCTTTCGTGGATTTTTTCGTATAAGTGCAGTTTGGTTTATCTTGTAGGGGGGACCATTGGTCGCCCGTTTAAAATTGTGTTCTTTTCTCGGGCGACCAATGGTCGCCCCTACAATCGGTTTTCTGAATCCTTACGCAATTATCGACTTAAGTATCTCCTCTGCCTTTTCCTTACCGTAAAGGATCGAGACAAGCTCACACGAAAAGGGAAGAGCCGCGCCCATACCTGCGGCGGTAATTATGTGACCGTCACGGACGCAATTTTTGTCAGATGCTTTTGCACCGATCAGCTTGTCTTCAAATCCGGGATAGCAGATCGCTTTTTTGCCCCTAAGCAGCCCAAGCTCGCCGAGAATAAACGGCGCGGCGCAGATAGCGCCTATCGGAATTTCCTTGTCGTTGCAAATGCACACAAGGTCACATACCTTCTTGCAAGCGCGCAGATTCGATGCACCTGGCATACCGCCGGGAAGAATCACCATATCGGGCAGAATATCACCGATCTCCGAAAGGGTAATGTCGGAGATAACCGTAACGCCGTTAGATGCCTTGACCGCCTTGTCGGAGGTAATACTGACAGTTTTTATGTCAGCACCTGCACGGCGGAGCATATCGACGGGAGTCATCGCCTCAACAAGCTCGAACCCGTCAGCCAAAAATTCGTATATCATATTTACCTCAATAACCGAGCGACGAGAGCACCTGCTCGGAAATTTCCTCAATAGTGAGAGGCTCCTCGCCGTTGTAACAGCAGATTCTCGACCAATTCAGACGGTCGGACGCATAAAGTGCCGCCTCATAGCTCTTGTAGAGAAACTCTCCGTCGTTTTCGTGAATATCGGTTGCACGTCCCGTTTTTTCGGAACGGCTCTTTATGAGCTTGTAGGAAATGTCGGGGTGCATTTCAAGATATATGACCGCATCGGGCACGGGAATGCCGAGCTTGTAGAACTCGTAGTCCCAAAGCCAGGAAAGAAAACCGTTCCACTGATCCTTCGGAAGCTTTGAAAGCTGATGAACGGCGTTCGCCGTCGTGTATCTGTTTGCGATAACGACGGTGTCGGGATCGTCAATATCCTTTTTCCAGTCAGTACGGTATGAAAGATATCTGTCGGCGGCAAAGAAGCTCGACGCGGCGTAAGCATTCGTGTCCTCGGGACGCGAGCCAAGCTCGCCGTTAAGATACTTCTTTACGAAAAGCGAGCTGTCGTTTTCGTAGCAGGGGAAGGAGATATATCTGACCTTAACGCCCATTTCTTCAAGATGCTTCTTGAGGATCAAGCTCTGCGTTTCCTTGCCCGAGCCGTCAAGTCCGTCGATTACAATAAATCTACCCATATCAGTTCTTCTTAAAGCGCTCGATAAGAGCCGCGAGCGCGAGATGATAGCTGAACGAGCCGAAGCCGGAAATACTTCCGATACAAACGGGAGCGATGACCGACGTATGACGAAACTCCTCGCGTGCATGGACGTTCGACATGTGTACCTCAACGGTCGGAACGCTTACCGCCGCGATAGCATCGCGGATAGCGTATGAATAGTGCGTAAACGCACCCGCATTGAGAATGATGCCGTCGAAATTGTCGATTGCACTGTGAATATAGTCAATGATGTCACCCTCGTGATTCGACTGGAAAAATACCGTGTCGATTCCGAGCGAAGAAGCCGCTTCGGAAAGCGCGGAGTTTATTTCGTCAAGGGTTGCACTGCCGTAATGAGTCGGCTCGCGAAGCCCTGTAAGATTAAGATTCGGGCCGTTAAGCACGAGGATCTTGTAGGAGAAGCTCATAATAACACTTCCTTTATTACATATAATTACTCAAAATACATTATACACCATAGCCCTCGAAAAGTCAATAGAGAGGGGACGAATCAAAAATGTCAGAATTATAAAAATTTCCCCGCGGATTTTCCGCGGGGAAATTTAAGTATCACGGGAATTTTTGTTTGGCGTCATAACCTACAAACCTTATTAGGAAATAATCCTTTTCCATTCTGAAACTTACTTCGGATGCGGATTCGTTCATATCGAATCTGTATTTCATCTTGCCGCCGTATTTGTCATAGAAACTTTTTCCCGTAGTTTTGTAACAGCGGTTTTTGGTCAATTTTAGCGTCTTCGATACGTAATCAATTATTGATTCCTCATCGGTACAATCCGGGTTTAACGGGAGTTTGAATACAACGACGACGTTGGTCTGATCTCCCCATGCTCCCGGGACATTGGCTCCCTCTACAAACTCTGCTTGATCAGTCGGAATAGATACTCCGTAAAAAATCCATATAAACTCAACCAAATCCCAAGTGAGACCGTTCTTTATTTTGGTGGCTTTATGAAACTCACAACCGCAAAATGAAAGGAGTAAGGCAAAAGTCAATACGATTGCAGTTGTTGTCGGTATTAACTTGGTCATTTTATGTCTCATTGCTTATCACCACCTCATCGAAAGTGCCTGTGTATTTTTTGCCGTTGAATTTGACAGTGAATTCTTTTGGCGCGGTAGATTTGATTTTCTCTTCGTAAATATCCTTCTTTTCGTAGCTCCAAAGATCATACTCGTAAGCGTGTTTTCCGGCATCAGGATTAAAGGTTGTTTCGAGTACGGTTAAGTTTTCAAACTTGATAATCACCTTTTGATCCGTTTGATTTTGAGCACACCCGCGCCAATAAATGTCATCGCAGATATGACTAATAAGCTTGAAATTATTTTTATTATTTTCATAATATACCTTCTCCTTTTCGCGTTAGTTAAAGGTTATGCTTCCGTTGCCGCAAACGACCGCTTTTGCCTCTCTGAACAACCCGTCCAAATTTTCACAAGCTTTGCTTACGGTAGTTCCGTTTGTAAACTGTTCAAAAAACGCTTTTGACCAATCTTCAATTTCGTCTTGATAAATAACTTTATCAAATCCGATGGCTACGGTTGCTCCTTTTTGAACGGCAACTTTAGGCAGGTTGTTCGTATTTTCGCCTCCTGCCCCGGTTTCGCAACCCAAAAATATCACAAGTTTCATGTGAGAAAGATCCAAACTGATCATCGAACTCGTGCTTTTAAAAAGTATCTCGTTTCCGGGCGTGTCGTTAATTACCATATAAGTGTGATCTATCATACCGGGCAAAAATTCGTTAGCTTTACCATGACCGCAAATGACCAAAACATTGTTTGCTGGTGTCGAGTACGTTTGGCAATGAGCGTCTAAAAGTGATGTTTCTCATAATAATTTCTCCGTTAACGTATTTTGACTTCAAAAACACAAAAGTCCACAAGGCGTCCCGGGCAGCCGGTGCTTGTGAACTCACGGAGAAAGTGTAAAAATTAATCAGCGTGTATTAAAGCATGGGAAGACCGAGACGATATTATTTTCATCTATCATCGGAATCAGCCCTTTCTTTTCTTAATCTCGTCTATATTATACCGCTTGTGCTGTTGTTTGTCAACAAAATTCCAACAAATGAAGAAAATAATTTTTTAAGATTTGTACATTTCCGGCGCCGATAACCCTGTATGCCCGAAACAAAAAATGTATATTATTTGTAAACAAACACTCGCCCCCTTTTCAAAAAGCGCATAATATGGTAAAATATGTATATAAAACGATCGGGAGGACTATATGAAAAAGAAACTTCTGATAATTTTGATATGTGTATTTACGCTGTTTTCGTATTCCTGCTCAAACATCGGCTGGAAAGGGCTTTACGATGAGGATCTGAGCGTGTATCTGACCCTTGCCGACTATACGGAATTTACGTATGAGAAGCCGAACACAGAGGTGACCGAGGACGAGGTAAACGCGCGGATAAATATATTGCTCGAAGCCGCATCCGAGATGGTCGAGGTCGACAAAAAGCTCGGTACCGGAATGACTGTGTCGTTTGACCGCTTCTGCTTTGTGAACGGACAGGCGAAGCCCGAGCTTTCCTTAGAGGGCGGAATCTATACTCTCGGCACCGAATATGACGATGAGACCGTAATGCTTCTGCTTCCTAAGCTTATCGGAATGAAAAAGGGAAGCACGTCAACTCTTGAAATAACGCTTTCCGATGGGACGAAAGCGAGCTATAACGTAACGGTTCTCGCGGTATATGAAAAGAAAACTCCCGCGCTTACCGATGCAAACGCCTCAAAGCTCCTTTCGGGATGTAACACGGTGGAAGAGCTGAAAACCGAGGTCACACGTCGCCTGGCGAATGAAAGAACGAACGAGGCGAAAAAGAAGCTGATCTCGGATCTCCGTAATGAGCTGATAGCCAAATCGACACTTATTCGTACTCCGTACAGCTTGTACCGAGACTATTATGAGGACAGAATGTACCTCTACGAAAAGCTTGCAAAGGCATCGTCGATGACACTTGAAGAGTACCTTGAAAAATGCACCGATATGACCTACGAGGAGCTTGAAAAGGCGGTTGGTGATGCGGCATCTGCCGACGTAAAGGAAACTCTTGTTCTCTATTCCGTGGTAAAAAAAGAAAATATCTCCTCGGCCAAGGAAGAAATTTCCGCGTTTGCCGAAAGGATGGCGAACGAATCGGAGGGCATTTTTGAGAGCGGGGAAGAGTACCTTTCCTATTACGGAGCCAATGCCGTCAAGGACGAATATCTCTGGTCAAAGGTAATGGAGATCGTGCTATCGTCGGCAAAGGCCTTTGAATAAATTCTACATTATATTATAAGGGAATTTTTATGAGCAAGAATAAAGCGCTGACGGTTCTCGGGAAGATAGTGAAGATAATAGCGATAATTGCCATTTGCCTTGGCATGCTTGTCGGCGGTGCATTTGCTGTGACGAACGGCATCGTCGTCGTTACGGGTGATGGCAGAATAGTGTTGCCGGAGAGGGCGGCGAAGCTTGAAAACGTCGATTGCATTCTCGTTCTCGGTTGCCGCGTTTATTCAAACGAGCCGAGCGTGATGCTCCGCGACAGAGTTATGCAGGGCGTTGAGCTGTATAAGCTTGGTGCATCGGAGACCGTGTTTATGACGGGTGACAGCCGTGACCGTTATTATGACGAAACGGGAACAATGTCGCGCTTAGCGGTAGAAAACGGTGTTCCTGAGGAGAAAATAGTGACCGACCGTTACGGTCTCAGCACCTATGACAGTATCTACCGCGCCGCAAAGGTTTACGGATATAAGAAGATAATCATAGTTACGCAGAAATACCACCTTTATCGAGCAATATATATCGCAAAGCAGCTCGGCATCGAGGCGTACGGAGTCGCATCCGATACACGGGAGTATAAAGGTCAGTTCAACCGCGACGTCCGCGAGATCGCGGCAAGAAGTAAGGACTTCCTATATTGTATATTAAAGCCCGAGCCGGAATACGGACGGGAGAAATAAAAAACGCTTGACGGCAGTCAAGCGTTTTTTACTTGTTGGCACCCGCAACAGGAATCGAACCTGTAACTACCCCTTAGGAGGGGGCTATTATATCCATTTAACTATGCAGGCATTTACCTTTATAAGTATAACACTATCGAGTAGCAAAATCAAGAGGTCATCGAATTTTATTTGAAAACCCATTGTCAAATGGTGCAAATTTATGACAAAAACAGTGCTTTACTATCTTTCGTTTGGTCAAAATGTGAAAACGTAAAAAATATTGAAAATAATGCTTGACATTTGCATTGGCGTTTGATATAATAGTCGAGCGCTTTGAGCCAAGGCTTGAAGCGGACACCGCATAAGAAAAAGAAATTTGAAAAAAATTCAAAAACCTATTGACACAGGTCTTAAAACGTGGTATACTAAAAGTCCGCCGCGATAAGACAAGCGTGTTTTAGGAGCGGTGGAGCGGTCCTTGAAAATTGAACAACAGAAGAGAAAGTACAAAGCACAATGAGTCAAGAAATACTTGAACTGAAATTGTGAATACGATCTCGTACAATTCCTTTAAAATAAGTAAAAGAGTAAGCTAAGAAGC
>JAZNTT010000028.1:0-11471 GCA_045591885.1 Eubacteriales bacterium
ACGGTTTTCAAGACCGCCTCGTTATGACCACTTCGATAACCCTCCGTAATTATGATGCACCTCGTTGCATCATAATTACGGAGCCAAATGAGAACGGCGCGGCGAGCTTTGCTCGTCGAATCCGCTTCGCATACCCCGCCCGTAGATCGACAAGCTTGCTTGTCAGGCGCAGGGTGTGGGTATCTTCGCCAAAGGCGAAATAACTCTCCGTGATGCATACTGTGCATATTTGATTTATCGCTCGAAGCTATTGAATTATACACCAATTCGGCGATTTTGTCAACCTGTTTTTCAAAAATGGCGTTCCAATATCAAACAAAACCAATTTTCCGCCTCACAAAAATAATTTAGTTGGTTAAAAAAACTATTTACAATCGCGAAATTTTGATATATAATTAACCTGTAAAAGTATTTGAAGGGAAAACGGCGGATGAAAAAGCTATCGAAAAAGACTATAAAACGTATAGTTTTAGCTGTATCGCTGTTGCTTGCCGTTGTCCTGATATTCGTATTCCGCACGTCGATCATTCCCGGGTGGTACGAGGAAAACGGAGAAAAATACTACCTTGAGCTTCCGTTCAAGCGCGCATCGGGAATAGTCACGCTCGGAAACAAGACGTACATCTTTTCCGATTACGGCTCACATACACTGAAAAAGGGCTGGTGCAAGATCGGCGGCTTCCGTTATTATACGTTTGAAAACGGCGAAATGGCGACGGGCGAATGTGAGATAGACGGTGAAGCTTACCTGTTCCAGAGTAACGGCGTCCTCTACTGCAACGAAATGCGTATAGTCGACGGTAAGCTATGGTACTTCGACGATCACGGATACAAGGTATCGGGCATCGTCGAGATCGACGGCTTCAAATATTGCTTCAACGAAAAAGGAAACCTCAAAAAGGGGCTTGTCGAGATTGACGGCAAAAAGTATTACTTCAACCCGAACGGCGGTCACGATAAGGAAGCGATGATGTTCGGCTTCGTAACCGTTGGCACCAACACGTATTATTTCGGCTCCGACGGCGCGGCAGTCACGGGCGAGACGGTAATAGACGGAACGTATTATAATTTTGATGCCGAAGGACGGCTCATATCATAATATATAGTGAACAATTCTTGAAAGGAAATATATAACAATGGCAAAGAAACTCAAAGCAGGAATTATTGGCGCGACGGGTATGGTCGGACAGCGTTTTATCACGCTTCTTAATAACCATCCCTATTTTGAAATAGCAGGGCTTGCAGCAAGCGGACGTTCCGCAGGTAAGACCTACGAGGAAGCGGTCGGAAGCCGCTGGAAGCTCGACCTCGATATGCCCGAGTCGGTCAAGAATATGACCGTGTACGACGCATCCGAGGTTGAAAAGTTTGCAGAAAACGTCGATATGGTATTCTGCGCGGTCGACATGAAAAAGGACGAGATAAAGGCGCTCGAGGAAGCTTACGCAAAGACCGAGACCCCCGTTATCTCAAACAACTCCGCACACCGCTGGACGCCCGACGTTCCGATGGTAATTCCGGAAATCAACGATTCTCACCTCGAGGTCATCGAGTATCAGAGAAAGCGCCTCGGCACAAAGAGCGGATTTATCGCAGTTAAGCCGAACTGCTCTATCCAGAGCTACGTTCCCATGCTCTCTCCCCTTCTCGACTTCGGACCGACCCGCGTTGTTGCAACGACCTATCAGGCAATTTCCGGCGCAGGTAAGACCTTTAGAGAATGGCCCGAAATGATAGACAACGTCATCCCCTACATAGGCGGTGAGGAAGAAAAGAGCGAGCAGGAGCCGCTTCGTATCTGGGGTAAGGTCGAAAACGGCGTTATCGTAAAGGCGGACGCTCCCCTTATCACGACTCAGTGCATAAGAGTTCCTGTAAGCAACGGACACACCGCGGCTGTTTTCGTAGACTTCGAAAAGAAGCCGAGCAAGGACGAGATCCTCGCACGTTGGAAGGAATATAAGGGCAAGCCGCAGACCCTCGGTCTCCCCTCTGCTCCCGAGCAGTTCATCACCTACTTTGAGGAAGATAACCGTCCGCAGGCGGCGCTCGACCGCGACATCTACGGCGGTATGGGCGTAACGGTCGGACGTCTTCGCGAAGATACCCTCTTCGACTATAAGTTCGTCGGACTTTCTCACAACACTCTCCGTGGCGCAGGCGGCGGCGCAGTGCTTATCGCAGAGCTTCTTACCGCAGAAGGATATATTAAGGCGAAGTAATAAAACAAGTAACACCCCCGACAACCGTCGGGGGTGTTGTTATTCAATATTATTTACGGTTCTGCGTCAGAATTTTTATATCCTCTACTTAGCAAAAACGAAGCGTATTCCTCTTTGCTTCCGCCAAAAACGTTCAGATCAATGAATTTTTCCTTTCCGTTATATCCGTCGAGCTTGCCGCGATTCGTATACTGCCAAAAAGTCCACGATCTGCCGTCGGACAATTTCGGCTTTGAAATCACGTTTCTTATCCAAATGTCGTATTCTTCATAATCATTCGACAAATACAGTTTATAGGATTTTTCCGTAGCATATATAATCGGCTTTTGACCGTAATGCTCTTCCAACAGTTCAAGCATTATTTTCAGCTGAGTGCTAACCGTTTCCCTGTTCGGGGGATCCTTTTCCTTGTCGCCGTAAAATTCCAAGTCGATTACCGGTGGCAGCATACCCTCAAAGGGTGTTACCGTATTTATAAAATTTTCCGCCTGCGTCTTACCGCTGCTGTCGTAGCTGAAGAAATGATAAGCACCGACGGCAAGCGAGGTCTTCTGCGCCTCCGTATAGTTGTAATCAAAGCTTTTGTCTACAAAAGTACTTCCCTCCGTGGCTTTGATAAATACGAAGGAAATATCTTGCCCCGAAAGCACGCCCCAATTTATTTTGCCCTGATGTGATGAAACGTCAATTCCTTTTATATCATATTTGTCGGCATTTGAGCCGTTCAAAATAATAATTCCGTTTAGGACCAAAACAAAAATTGTAGCAAGAATCACGGCAATCAGCGAAACGCCGATGATTGATACGGTTATTATTTTCTTCTTCAAGCGATCACCTCTGTGTTTATTATATCACAGCTCACTATCTAAATCAAGGATCAGATGAAGCGTTCTATTTGGTGGGGAATTACTTACTCCTGCCTTATTTACACATCCGCTCTATTATCAACGTTAAAAAGCTTCGCCGCATTTTTGTAGGGCGGGGGCTTGCTCCCGCCGAAAAATAGGTTCCCTCGAGAGAGATTCGAACTATACTCCCTGCGAGCAGAAAAGCTCTGCTTTTGGCACTTCGTGCTTCGTTGCGCTTCGTTTCACTCGCGCAACGCTCGCGGAGCAACCTTCGCCGCCTCGCTGACAAGCGAGCTTGCCGACTCGGCTTTGCTCGATTATCTGCGCCTGCGGCGCAGGAGTTCGAAGCTCTCGCCGCAAAATTAAAAAGCACCCACAAGGGGTGCTTTTTAATTTTGGCGGAGAAAGAGAGATTCGAACTCTCGCGCCGGTTTCCCGACCTACTCCCTTAGCAGGGGAGCCCCTTCACCAACTTGGGTACTTCTCCAATTTGCTGCAAAGGGTATTATACCACAAAAAAATCGGGTTGGCAATAGTATAATTATTAAATTTGTGTGAACAAGTCGCGTGAAACGGCATGTTTTGTTGACATTCGGCGGTTTTCGCGTTATAATATCGTATAATGAAAACGAAGGAGGGACGGTATGAAGGGTAGTCCGCTTGCAGACAGAATAAGACCGAAGAGCTTTGACGAGATGGTCGGTCAGAGCCATCTTTTCGGCAAAAACGGCGCGATACGCAAAATATGCGCCGAGAATTACCTCCCCAATATGATATTTTACGGTCCGCCCGGAACGGGAAAAACGACCGCCGCGCGTATAATCGCCGACGGCTCGGGAATGACGCTCCGTTGCCTAAACGCAACGTCTGCTTCCCTTTCCGACGTCAAGGACGTAGTTGCCGAGACCTCCTCACTTCTCGGAAGCGAGGGAATACTACTCTACCTCGACGAGATTCAGTATTTCAATAAAAAACAGCAGCAGTCGCTTCTCGAATACATCGAGGACGGCAGAATTACGCTCATCGCATCGACTACCGAAAACCCCTATCTTTACGTTTACAACGCTATCATTTCACGATCCGCCGTCTTTGAATTCAAAGCAGTAGGTGAAAGCGACATCGTTCCGGCACTTGCTCGCGCGCTCGAGCTTCTTAACGAGGAAACGGGAAGAAGCAAGACCGCACCCGACGAGGTTCTTTCCTACATCGCCGCAAGCGCGGCAGGCGACGTCAGACGCTCAATAAACCTGCTTGAAAATACCTATTTCACAAGCGGAAAAGAGCTTACGCTAGATGCGGCAAAGGACTTTACCCCCTCCGTCATCGGAAACTTTGACAAAAGCGGAACAGTGCATTACGACCTGCTTTCGGGACTTCAGAAGTCGATCCGCGGCTCAGACCCCGACGCGGCAATATTCTACCTTGCAAAAATTCTCGAGGGCGGAGACCTCATCGGCGCTTGCCGTCGGCTCCAGGTCATCGCTTGCGAGGATATCGGACTTGCTTATCCGCAGGCGGCGCAGATCGTTCTTTCCTGCGTGCAGATGGCGAACAACCTCGGATTTCCCGAGGCAAGGATCCCCCTCTCCGAGGCGGCGATACTGCTCGCAACCGCGCCGAAATCGAACAGTGCTTACGCGGCATACGCCGCGGCGGCAGAGGACATCGCAAAGGGCAAAGGACAAACGATACCGTCCTATATGCGCCCGTCAAATAATTTTGACGGATATAAATATCCGCACGATTACCCCGATCACTACGTCGATCAGCAGTACCTGCCCGATGACCTCAAAAACGCAAAATATTATTCCTACGGCGATAATAAGACCGAGCAAGCCGCAAAAGCGTATTGGGATAAGATCAAAAAGAAATGATTGTGTAAAAACACCGCTTCGGCGGTGTTTTTTGTTAATCAATGTCAAATCTCATAACCTCAATGGCAATTCTCGCGCCGAGACGAAAGCCGTAAGAAAAAATCTCGCGCTGGCTCATATTTTCAAGCTCGTCACTGCAATCATCAAGCTTTTCAAATATCGCCTTTTGATCATCAGTCATTGTGTCTTTCAGATCTTTTCTGTGCCTGCGTATGTATTCTATCAGATCCGATGTCTGTTCATGTGATTCTCGGTAGTTTTCAATTGGACATATATCTCCATACCATAGCTTTTCAAGTATTTTTTGCATTGTTGTTCTCCTTTGTTTATGTTCATTTGAAGTATAACTCATCAACTGCCCGAATACTGAATTTTATCATAAATTCTGATAAAATCAGCTTGTTTTTTATTTTGGAAAAATGTTTTATCTGTATTACGGATAAAAACAACATTATCGTTTTATATGATGTATAATACTTGCGAGGTGATAATGTTATGTTCAAAAAAATACGAGATACACGGGAAGATAACGATTTAACGCAAAAAGATATAGCTAAAGTTTTGAACGTATCTCAAAGTACGTATTCACAGTATGAAACGGGCGTCACCTCTCTTACGGCAGAAATAATAATCAAGCTCGCAGATTATTATAACGTAAGCATTGACTATCTTCTTGACAGAACAGATAATCCAAATATGCAAAAATAATAACACCGCTTCGGCGGTGTTTTTGTTCTTGCGACTCTATATTGCGAACGATCAAAAATTCGCCCCCTACAATGACGTGGGAGTTTCAATTAAACATATCGAAATTTTCCTTAAACCAAAAGGGGATTCCAAAGGGGAAAACGTTTGAAAATTTGCGAAGGCAAATTTTCATCGGTTGGTCCCAAGCAGTAAATTTTGAAAATTTACTGCGGCGTATTTCTTTGCGAGCGTTTCTTTGTCCGAACAAAGAAATGCGAAAAAAGCCTCACACCTATTTACAAACTCAATAAAATGTATTATAATAATATACTGAATAACTATTTGCACACATAAGGAGCCAACACTATGGACAAAATAGTAAAATACGCCCTTACTCTTTATAAAAGCATGCAGGCAGAGCTAACGTCGATCCGCGAGCGTGACCCCGCGGCGGATTCAAACGCAGAAGTCGCACTTCTCTACTCCGGCTACCACGCAGTGCTTGCATACAGAATCGCGCACATTCTCCATGTCAGAGGATATAAAGTCGCCGCGCGGCTTATCAGCCAGACGGCAAAATTCTTCACGGGAATTGAAATACACCCCGGCGCAAAGATCGGTAAGGGGCTCTTTATCGACCACGGCACGGGCGTCGTCATCGGCGAGACCGCAGAGATCGGCGATAACTGTACCCTGTATCAGGGCGTTACCCTCGGCGGTACGGGTAAGGACGTCGGTAAACGTCACCCGACGCTCGGTAATAACGTAATGGTCGGCGCAGGTGCAAAGATACTCGGACCGTTCAAGGTCGGTGATAACGCAAAGATCGCGGCAAACGCCGTAGTTCTCTCCGAAGTACCGTCAGACTCTACCGCAGTCGGCATCCCGGCAAGAATAGTCAAGAGAAAAAACATCAAATGCGACCTCGACCAGGTTCATATCCCCGACCCCGTTTCCCAGGAGCTGTGTCGACTTAATCATCAAATCGAGCTTCTCGAAAAACGCATAAATCAAATGGAAAACAACGGCAAATGACCGAAAGGACATAAAAAATGAAGCTTTACAACAGCATTACAAGAACGAAAGACGAATTTATTCCGAACGAAGCGGGAAAGGTAACTATGTATACCTGCGGACCTACCGTCTACCACTTCGCACATATAGGTAACCTCCGTACATACATAATGGAGGACGCTCTCGTGCGCTCGCTCGAATACCTCGGCTACGACGTGAACCGCATTATGAATATAACCGACGTCGGACACCTCACAGGCGACTCCGACGACGGCGAGGACAAGATGCTCAAGGGCGCAAAGCGCGAGAAGAAGACCGTTATGGAAATAGCGAAATACTATACCGACGCATTCTTCAAGGACTGCGAGCAGCTTAATATCAAGATGCCGACGCACGTTCAGCCCGCGACGGGCTGCATTCCCGAGTTCATCAATATGATCGAAAAGCTCCTTGAAGGCGGCTACGCTTATGAGGCAGGCGGAAACGTCTATTTCGACATATCAAAACTCGATAAGTATTACGTTTTCGGTGAGCACGACGCGTCCGACCTCGAGGTCGGCGTCCGTGACGGCGTTGAAGGCGACGCGAACAAGAGAAACCCTGCTGACTTCGCTCTCTGGTTCACGAAGAGTAAGTTCGACGATCAGGAGCTTAAATGGGACAGCCCTTGGGGCGTCGGTTATCCCGGCTGGCACATCGAGTGCCCCGCTATTTCGCTCAAATACGGCGGTGAATACCTCGACATCCACTGCGGCGGTATCGACAATGCATTCCCCCACCACACGAACGAAATAGCACAGTCCGAGGCGTTCCTCGGTCATAAGTGGTGTAACTTCTGGTTCCACGTTCTACACCTCAACACCGCAAGCGGTAAAATGTCTAAGAGCAAGGGCGAGTTCCTCATTCTCGACCTGCTTAAGAGCAAGGGCTACGATCCCCTCGCGTACCGCTTCTTCTGCCTCCTTTCGCATTACAGAAAGCCCCTCGTATTCTCCTACGAGGCGCTTGATAACGCATCGACCGCGTATAAGAAGCTCCGTAACCGTTGTGCTTCTATCAAGGACGAGGGCGAGATTGACGCAGAGGCATTTGCAAAGGCAAGGGAAGCGTTCTCCGACGCAGTTGGAAACGATATAAACACCTCGCTTGCAATTACCGCAGTTTACGACGTTCTTAAGCTTGACGTAAGCGGCGCAACAAAGCGCGCAATAATTGCCGATTACGATAAGGTCCTCGCGCTCGATCTTTTAACACCCTTCACGGTAGAAGAGAAAAAGGAAGAAGCCGAGGCGGGCGATCCCGAGATCCTTGCGCAGATCGCACTCCGTGCAGAGGCAAAGAAGGCAAAGAACTTCGCCGAAGCCGACCGTATCCGCAACGAGCTTGCCGCGCGCGGTATAACCCTCATCGACACCCCGAATGGAACGACCTATAAGATAGGATAATAATCATCGCCACAACGTCGTAGGGCGGGGGCTTGCTCCCGCCGTTGCATTCTCCCTAGGGAGAATGCTTTACGTTGCACTGATTCAATGCGGCGGGAGCAAGCCCCCGCCCTACAACAAGCTCTCTATCCACCACCAAGGAGAACAAATGAAAGCAATAAAATTACTTTCACTTCTTCTTGCCATGTCACTCCTCACCTCCTGCGGACTTATCGTCGTACACGACGGGAAAGGGGGAACGGTATCGGACACGACGGCTGAAGAAGTATATAAGCCGAACGATTACGATACCAAGCCGATCCCAAATTATGAGGACGAAGCAAAGGCGCTGCTTAACGAGCTTCCCAATATGGATTTCGGCGGACACACCGTTGTTATCGCATCAGACGAATCAAACTCTTCAATATTTGATGACGTTGAAGGCCCGTACGTTTCGGCAGTATTAAAGCGCAATTCGATGATTCTCGATAAGTACAACACCGTTGTTTCAAGCGATAAAACGTCGCCCGGGACGCTGTTCCAAAAAATCAAGACATCGCATCTGAGCGGCGCATTTTATGCAGACTTCGCGTCGATAAAAGGCAGTGAGCTCGGCGCATATTATTCGAGCAAGAGTATTCAGAACTACAAGGTGCTGACCTACGGTGACTTCTCCGCGCCGTATTTCAATAAGGAAGCGATAGATCAGATCACGCTGAACGGCATAATATACGGCGTCATCGGATCAATGACCGACAGCCCCGAAAGCTACGGCTGTCTCTTCTTCAACAAGGCTCTCGGAGCTGAGATCGGCGTAAACGTCGATTACACGTCCGTATACGAGCACAGCTTCACATGGGACAAGCTCTTTATGCAGCTCGCGGCGGCAGAAACCGACAACGCACTCCTGACCGCAAGCTACGATAACCAGACCGTTTCCCGCACCGTACTGCTCACAGCAGGACAAACGTTCCTTTCCAAAAACTCGAAGGGCGACCTTTATTCAAATTTCAACACCGCCGTTTCAAAGTCAGTAATAAATAACCTCAAAAAGCTTCTTCCCTACCGAACCGATAAAATGACGGTGACGAACACCATCATCAGCGAGGACGGAAGCGAAAGGAACGAAAAGAAAACACTTACGGGACTTGATATATTTATTGAAGGAAAATCTCTGTATGCAGTCGGAACGGTGTCCGACATGAAAAAGATCGCAAACTGCGGCTTTGAATGGGAGATTCTACCGATACCGAAGCTTACTGAAGGCGGACAGTACAATGCCGCCGCGACAGGAAGCGCGCCCGTTCTGGTTCTTCTAAAATCGAGCAAGAACATCGAGCAGAACGGCTATATACTTCAGGCGCTCGGCGCGGCATCATATAAACATCTTAAGACAGAGTATATCAAATACGCAATGCATCACTACGCATCAAGCTACTATACCTTTGACATGCTCGAGCTTATAACGGAAAATACAACCTACGACCACGCAACGATGTTCGGAAACAACTATTCACAGCTCCGAAACGGAACGTACGTTACGTTCCACAACGCCGTTACGGGTAAAAATTCGCTTTCTTCCTATATTAATAAAACAAAGAACGAGCTGCAAAAATATCTTAATGCTTGTAACTGAATTGTTAAATTTATGTAAACAATGAAATAACTGTTTACAAAAGCGGTTTTAAGTGTTATAATGTCAAAGTATTGTCGGTACCTCGGCTTTCGGGGAAAGGACTTGAGACACAAGTCGATTTTCACCCGCCGATTGCTGGGATAACCGCAACAAAAAAATATTATTTTATGAGGTGAAAAAATGATCACTCCCGAAATCAAAAAGGAAATTATCGAAAAGTACGCAACTCACGAAGGTGACACCGGCTCGCCCGAGGTACAGATCGCGATTCTTACCTACAGAATCAACACTCTTACCGAGCACCTTAAAGTGAACAAGAAGGACCACCACAGCCGTCGCGGCCTTCTCAAGATGGTCGGTCACAGAAGAAACCTTCTCGGCTACCTTATGGAAAACGATATCGCTCGTTACCGTGCGATCGTTGAGAAGCTCGGCCTGAGAAAGTAAGCCCGACGGGGTTTAGTATTCGACTGCACCCCACAAATATATGGGACAAGTGGGGAACCGAAGTTTTTCGGTTCCCCTAAATTTATGTAATAAGCTCGACAGACGAGTTTATATAGATCCGGCGCCGAGAGACGAGTGCCGGTAAGATGTATAAGTTGGAGGAAAAAAGAAAAATGTTCGAAAAATTCAAGGTTTATGAGTATGAGCTCGCCGGAAGACCTCTCGTGATCGAGACCGGCAAGATGGCAGGACTTGCTAACGGCTCCTGCCTTGTTAGATACGGTGACACCGCCGTTCTCTGTAACGCAACCGCATCGGCTAAGCCCCGTGACGGTATAGACTTCTTGCCCCTTTCCGTCGATTTCGAGGAAAGACAGTACTCTGTCGGTAGAATCCCCGGCGGTTACTTCCGCCGTGAGGGTAAGCCCTCCGAGAAGGCAATTCTCACTTCCCGCGTTATCGACCGTCCCGTTCGTCCTCTCTTCCCGAAGGACCTTCGTAACGACGTAGCTCTTACCCTTACCGTTATGTCCGTTGATAACGACTGCTCCCCCGAGATCACCGCTATGATCGGTGCTTCCATCGCCCTCTCCATCTCCGATATTCCGTGGAACGGACCTATCGCAGGTGTATTCGTAGGCATGGTAGACGGCGAGTTCGTTATCAACCCCACCTCTGCTCAGAGAGAAAAGAGCGTTCTTGAGCTTACCGTAGCAGGAAGCGCTAACAAGGTAGTTATGATCGAGGCAGGCGCAAAGGAAGTATCCGACGAGGATATGTTCAATGCGATCATGCTCGCACACGAGGAGATCAAGAAGATTGTTGAGTTCATCAACGGCATCGTAGCAGAAATCGGCAAGCCCAAGTTCGACTACCCCTCTTGCGAGTTCGACCACGAGATGTTCGACAAGGTATTCGCATTCTGCGAGAAGGACGTTATGTTCGCTCTCGATACCGACGACAAGAACGTTCGCGACGCTCGTATGAACCCCATCCGCGATGCTATTATCGAGAAGTTCCTTGAAGAGTACCCCGATATCGAGGCACGCTACGAAGAGCTCATCTATAAGATCCAGAAGAAGATCGTTCGCCGCTGGCTCCTTGACGACAAGAAGCGCGTAGACGGCCGCAGAATGGACCAGATCAGACCCCTTGCTGCTGAGGTTGGACTCTTTAAGAGAGTACACGGAAGCGGTATGTTCACAAGAGGTCAGACTCAGGTTATGACTATTGCAACTCTCGGCACCATCTCCGAGGCACAGATGCTTGACGGCATCACCGAGGATACCGAGAAGAGATATATGCATCACTACAACTTC
>JAZNTT010000029.1:0-56650 GCA_045591885.1 Eubacteriales bacterium
TGAAATTCAGCCGCTTCATCCGTAATGATATCGCCGTAGAGATTCGGAAGCACGAACACCTTGAAGTCGGTGCGGCGCCTTTCGTCAACCAGCTTTGCGGTCATGATATCAATGAACCACTCATCGGTATTGATTTCGGGATATTCCTTAGCAATTTCCTCGCACAGACGCAGGAACTTACCGTCGGTCGTTTTGATGATGTTGGCTTTGGTAACGATGGAAACGCGATTCTTCTTATTTTTTCTCGCATATTCGAATGCAAGGCGAGCGATACGGTTTGTGCCCTCTGTGGTGGTAACGCAGAAGTCAACAGCGAGGTCGTCGGTAACGTTTACGCCCTGCGAGCCGACCGCATAGCTACCCTCGGTGTTCTCACGGAAGAAGGTCCAGTCGATGCCCTTATCGGGAACCTTAACGGGACGAACGTTAGCAAAAAGGTCGAGCTTCTTTCTCATAGCGACGTTTGCGCTCTCGATGTTCGGCCACGGATCGCCTGCGCGAGGGGTCGTCGTCGGTCCCTTGAGGATAACGTCACACTTATAAAGCTCCTCCATTACCTCGTCGGGGATCGCCTGCATGTGCTTTACGCGGTTTTCGATGGTGAGTCCGTCGATAACCTTAAATTCGATCTTTCCGCTCTTAACGTCGTCGGCAAGAAGATACTCAAGAACCTTCTTCGATGCGTCGGTGATGATCGGTCCGATGCCGTCTCCGCCGCAGACGCCGATTACTATCTTATCCATTTTGGAATAATCAACAGCGTCACCTGCCGCATTTATCTTTTCAACTCGCTGGAGCTGTGAGCGAAGCAGTGCTTCGTACTTTTCGACTGCGCTTTTGATCTGATTTTCGTAGTTTGCCATAATAATCTCCTAAAATTATTCGCCCGTCGCGTATGCATTCAGCGAGCTTGAGGCGGTATTTCCGTTTATAAATTCATAGTACGCCTGCGCGCCGATCATAGCGGCGTTATCACCGCAGAGCGAACGCGGCGGAACGTAAAACTTCATTCCGTGCTTGTTTGCAAATTCTTCCATAAACGAGCGCAGGTGCGAGTTTGCGGATACTCCGCCCGCAAGAACGAGCGAGGTGTGCGGATAGCGTTCGATTGCCATTTTAAGCTTCTTTTCGACGCTCATCAGCACCGTTTCTGTAAAGGAAGCCGCGATGTCCTCCTTCGGATAAGGGATTCCCTTTTGCTCCATATTATGAAGAATGTTTATGATATGCGTTTTAAGACCGCTGAACGAGAAGTCAAGACTTCCGTCGTTCAGTGCCGCTGACGGCAGCTTGAACGCTTTTTTGTCGCCGAGCGATGCAAGACGGTCCATTTCTGCGCCGCCGGGATAAGGTATTCCCATAACTCGCGCGACCTTGTCAAAGGACTCGCCCATTGCGTCGTCCTTCGTTCTGCCGACGGTCTCAAAATGCGTGTAATCGGTGACCTCGATAAGCGAGGTGTGTCCGCCCGAAACGACGAGTGCAAGGAAGGGCGGCTTAAGGTCTTGATGAACGAGATAATTCGCCGCTATATGCCCTCTTATGTGATGCACGGGGACAAGCGGAATGTTTCTTGACAGCGCAAGCGATTTTGCGAAATTCACGCCTACAAGAAGCGCGCCGATAAGCCCGGGGCGGTTCGTTACGGCGATAGCGTCGATGTCGTCAAGGGTAACGCCTGCAGCTTCAAGTGCCTCATAGGTAATTTTCGATATTACCTCACTGTGCGCGCGGCTTGCGATCTCGGGCACGACTCCGCCGTAAAGGGCATGCGTTTCTATTTGTGATGCGACGATATTTGAAAGGATCTTCCTTTCTTCTCCCATCTCGACGACTGCCGAAGAGGTCTCGTCGCAGGAGCTTTCAATTGATAGAATCTTCATAGCTTTTTTGTCATAAGCACCGCATTTTCCTGCGGCTTCGTATAGTAATTTTTTCTTATTCCGTCGATGGTAAAGCCGAAGCTTTCGTAAAGATGACGCGCGGGAGCGTTGCTTTCCCTCACTTCAAGGTGTAAATAAACGACAGCGCGTTTTTTCGCTTCGTCTTCAAGGGCGGACAGTATAGCTCTTCCAAATCCGTTTCCGCGTTTGTCAGCGCGGACTGCGATGTTCGCAATATCGCCCTCGTCAAGGACTGTAACGAGCGAGCCGTAGCCGACAAGCTCATCGTTTTCGAAAAGCCCGACGAAGTAAAACCTGTCGTTACCGAGACACTCGCAAAAGCTCTCCTCGCTCCAAGGACAGGAAAAGCATTCCCTTTCGAGAATAGCGAGCGACGGCGCGTCGGTTACGGAAAGTATTTTCAGTTCACTCACCGCTATTCTCCTTCAAAGATTCAACGTAACCGTCAAGGATTCCGTTCGCCTTAATATACGAAAACGATAGGTGGTCGTAGAAATAGCTTCCGTTTTCGGTTATAACGTACTCAAAGCAGAAATACATATGGCTGTATTTTTCCGAGACGAAGCGGATCGAATACGTCTCGGTAAATTCGCCTATATTTTCCACCTTTTCACCGTTTACAAGTGTAGAAACGATATTATCAAGCTCGGTCTTATCCTTAATTTCCTCGCGGTAAAGAATAAGCGGCGCATCGACGAAAAGATACATTTCGCTTGCTTCAAACTCCGAAATGCTCGGAAGAAGCGCGCTTTCCTCATAATAAAGCTCATAAAGGTCCTTAGTCAAGCGTCTTACGAGCCAGCTCTTTCCCTTTACGCCCGGGATAGTATAAACCTTATCCTTGCCCATATAGCCGTAAAGGTTTTTTTCATAAAACTCTGTTTTTATCAGATATGCCGACATATCGGCAGGACAGTAGCTCTTGCCGCTTGACGGATCAATATACGCGCCCTCGTCATATATAAATGTGCGTTCGTTCCGTATGCTCGGAAATATCGCAATAACGGCAAAGAACGCCAAAAGCCCGCAAACGACGAAAACAACGGTGTTTTTTTCCCGTCTTTTTTTATCTGCTCTCGCCTGCTTTTCCGCCATCTTTTTAAGCGTGTTTTTATTTTTGCTCATTGACTCAATATCCGAACTGACCCGACAGACTGTCGTCGTCGGTTATCCAATCCGCAACCTCAATAATGCGATAAGTATCCTCGGTATCTCGGATAACGACCTTTTCGATACCCGCGTTTATAACCTGTCGCTTGCACATTGCACAGCTCGACGTTCCTGAGGCAAGCTCGCCTGTCTTTGCATCAATGCACGCCATATAGAGCGTCGAACCGATCATCTCCTCGCGCGATGCGGAAATTATCGCGTTCGCCTCAGCGTGGATCGAACGGCACATTTCGTATCTTTCGCCTCTCGGGATATTGAGCTTGTCACGCATACAGAACTGTATATCTGAGCAATTCTTTCTGCCTCTCGGCGAGCCGTTATACCCCGTAGAAACGATGCAGTCGTTCTTTACTATAATAGCTCCGTAGTGCTTTCGAAGACAGGTGCTTCGCTTTGCAACGGTTTCTGCTATATCGAGGTAATAGTTTATTTTGGAAACTCTCTCCATAATATCCTCCGAGCAAAATTTTCGTATCTTATATTATATCATAATATAGGGTGCTTTTACAATAGTTTTCTTACAAAAACCGACATTTTTGTCAAACGCCCTTACGTTCCTCTATTGCCGACATGAATTCGGCTCCGCACTGCAATCGAAGAATAGTCAGCTCGTCGCCCTCCTCAAAAACGAGAATGCAGCTCTCTTTCGGGAACATATCGGGGCAAAATGACATTTTCTTACCGACCTTACCGTATTCCTTTTCGACCGCCTTCATTTTTTTATACGGCATAACCTCGGCAAGAGACGACAGCGGCGCGGTATATAGCGAGGTTCGTCTTTTGCCGACCACTTGAATAACCGTCAGTCTGTTATAGCTGAGAAGCTCGTCCGAGGGGTCGAGTATATATTCGTAGTACGACATAAGGTATCTTTGCGCTATTTGTATAACGACAACCGCACAAGCGAGAGCTATAACCTCAAACACTCCTTTAAAAAACAGATCAAGGGTTGAAATGATTAGAAAAACAACGGTCAGCACGCCGAAAAGCGTCGCGAACAGTACCGCGTATTTGTTTTTGCTTATACTTACGTATTTCATATTAACTCCTGTATTCTGCAACGTTAAGAACGATCTGTCCGCCTACTGTCTCGATATATCCGAATGACGGTGACAGGTACCCGGGTGCTCCTATGCTTCCGGGATTGAATATATAAAACGGCTTTTCGCCGTCGATACGCCTTATATCGCGGGCGTGCGTATGACCGTAGAGAACGAGGTCGACTCCCTTTTCCCTTGCGTAGTATTCAAGGACCGACGTGCCGTGCTTTACGCTTTTACCGTGTCCGTGCAGCATAAGCACTCGGAAGCCGTCGAGGTCAAAAATCCGTTCCTCCGGTGTTCCGTCAAAGAAGTCGCAATTCCCCTTGACCGAGAGCATTCTCGCGCTTGTCATATTGCTTTTTTGCAGTTTATCGAAGTCTGATATTCCGTCGCCGAGAAAAAGCACAACGTCGTATTTATCACGCGAAAAAACGTCTGCCATTCTCTCATATTTGCCGTGACTGTCCGAAAAAACGAGTATCTTCATAAGCCCTCCAAGTAACGCTAACTTGATTATAGCATAGAATGAAAATGATTACCACAGTTTTTTGTAAATAAAGGAAGGTACGATATGGAAATCAGCCAAGATATGATAAACAAGATCAGCGCGCTAAACGATGCCGAGCTGAAAAAGGCGATCGGGCAGATAGCAGATGCACTCGGCGCGTCACAGTCTCAAAAGCGCATGGCGATGAGCAATGCGGGCTTCATTAAGAGGAAGATCAACACGATGTCGAAGAACGAAATGCAGGCATTTTTATCAAAGGTCCCCCCCGAAAAGGCGGAAGAGCTTAAAAAAACGCTCGGGCTTTGAGAAAGGAGACAGTATGGACGATATTTCCGAAATGCTCAAAAGCGTTATGTCGGACCCCGAAACGATGTCGAAGCTCATGAGCGTTGCTCAAGGTCTGACGGGAGGCGGCGAAAATCCGTCTCCAACACCCGAGAAACCCACGGAAAATGAACCGGAAGCAAAACCGAGCTTGCTCACAAAGGGCAACGAGGAGCGCATCGCACTTATCAGCGCGATCCGACCGTATCTCTCTCCAGAGCGGCGTAAAAGTGCCGACAGTATGATAAAAATGCTTAAAATGATGAAGCTGACCGATCTGAGCAAAATGCTCGGCAACCTCTGAAAGCGAGGATGAAATGTACACACGAAGCTACTCCAACAGAATCAATAATGCCCCGCTCCCGCCCGATTACAGCGGTACTGCGTTAACTCTGCGGCCGCCGACGGAGGAAGTACCCGCCCGTGCCGCGCTGACGCGTCCAAGCGGCAGAGGAACGGCGTTCGGACGCGATATAACGCCCCGCTATCCGCAGTACAGCGAGGAGAATTACCGAGAGCCGAGCGACGGTATAGTCGACAAGACCGAAGCGCCGTTCGGAATCCTCGGTCAGAACGGAGAGGGAGAAAGAGAGGTAAACGAGCCGATTCCCGACTCGCTTCCTACCGCATCGCGCGAAAGCAGACCGCTCATCGATCTCAGCAAGCTCGGAAGCGACGATCTTCTGCTCCTCGGTCTCGCGTTTCTCATATTCACCGACAAGGACCGCGAGGGCGATATTCCCGTCGACGCCCTTCTCATACTCGCAACCCTGTTTTTGTCGGGGTTATAATCGCACGAACAAAATTTGCACCATGCATTGTAGGGGGCGACGTCCTCGGCGCCCCGTAGGGCGGGGGCTTGCTCCCGCCGTATAAAAAGAACGTTCGATTCTCGAACGTTCTTTTTATGATTTAATCTCCCCGTACAATTCATATAACGTCTTATTAAGGACAGACGAAATGTGAAGAAGCTCTATATCCGTTATAAACCGCTGCCCCGATTCCATTCTTTGGACAGCATTTTTGTCAACGTTAAGTCCGCTTATCTGCAATTTTTCCGCAAGAATCCTTTGAGAAATCTTCATTTCCATTCTGAATTTCGCGATATTTTTGCCGCAAATATTATTTTTTCCGTCAAAATTCTTATTAATAAACACTTTTTTCGCCTTTTTGACATTCAGTGCTTGACATTTTTTAAATTATACCTTATAATGATTCCATAATTGACATTCTGTAAATGTCAAAATAAACATTTAGGAGCTAATTATGGAACAGCAAAAAGTAGATATGTATATCATGTCAAATCAAAAGTATTTTCCGGCAGAAAAGGATAAAGCCTTTTGCGGTTTATTCTTTAACTGTTGAGGCTGTCAATTTCATTTTATACATAATAAGATTGTTTTGAGGCAAAAAGCCAATGCTTGACGGCATTGGCTTTTTTAATTTATCTTATTCCGTAATTTTCGATAATGTAATCCATATCCTTGTCGCCGCGACCCGAAAGATTGATAAGCACAGATCCGCGCTTCATCTGCTTTGCGAGCTTCATGCCGTAAGCAACCGCGTGCGCGCTTTCGATAGCGGGAATGATTCCCTCCATGCGCGAAAGCTCGAAGAATGCGTCGATGGTCTCCTCGTCGTTTATAACGTCATACTTGACGCGTCCGATGTCACGAAGGAACGCGTGCTCGGGACCCGACGACGGATAGTCAAGACCGCTCGCAACCGAATAAACGGGCGCGGGATCGCCGTTTTCGTCTTTAAGCATAATGCTGTTGAAGCCGTGCATGATACCCTCGGTTCCGTACTTAAGAGAAGCCGCGTGATCGCCGAGCTTTTCGCCGCGCCCGAGCGGCTCAATTCCGTAAATATCAACGGGATCGTTTAAAAATCCCGAGAAGAAGCCCGCCGCATTAGAGCCGCCGCCGACGCAAGCGACGATAGCGTCGGGAAGATGTCCCGTCATATTAACGAACTGCTCTCTTGCCTCTTCTCCGACAACACTCTGGAAATCGCGCACCATCATCGGGAACGGATGCGGTCCAAGGACCGAGCCGATACAGTAGATAGCGTCCTTATATTCCTTAGCATACGCCTCGAAAGCGGCGTCAACTGCCTCCTTGAGCGTCTTGAGACCGTGAGTTACCTCGACTACGTTTGCGCCGAGTATCTTCATTCTCGCTACGTTGGGCGCCTGCTTCTTTATGTCGACGGAGCCCATATAAATATCACATTCAAGTCCGAAATAAGCTGCCGCAGTAGCAAGTGCAACGCCGTGCTGACCGGCTCCCGTCTCTGCAATTACCTTCTTCTTGCCCATATATTTTGCAAGAAGCGCCTCGCCCATACAGTGGTTAAGCTTATGCGCGCCTGTATGATTCAGGTCCTCGCGCTTAACGTAAAGCTGAACGTTTCCGAGCTTACCGGAAAGACGTTCAAGGTGCGAAACGGGTGTCGGTCTGCCCTGAAATTCTTGACGGATACGGCGCAGCTCCGCTATAAAGCGTCTCGACTGCGCGATCGTCATATATGCCTCAGTTATCTCGTCCATCGCCGCCTGAAGCTCGGGCTGGATAAAGGAGCCGCCGTATTTTCCAAAGTATCCGTTTTTATCGGGATACGTTTTAAAATACGTATTAAAATCAACATTTTCGTATTTCATAATAAATTCTCCTTAAAAGTTAGTAAAGTAAAGCTTTAAGAAAAATACCGCCATCGTCTTGCTAATATAAACATACTTTCTCCCTCTCCGTCGGAAAACAAAAATCGCCCCGACAGAAAACATAATTCCGTCAAGGACGAATATAAGCTAAAGCATATATCCGCGGTGCCACCGTGACTTGGCGCTTCGCGCCCACTCAACATACCGAAAAGTATGCACGTATTTAACGGTTACGTTTCCGTCGGTCATTAGCCGCCCTCCGAAGTCCATTCACCGTAAGTGCCGTCGCCGCGCTCACACCGTCCGCGGCTCGCTGAAATACCAAATTACGGTTACTACTCTTCATCAAAGGTTTCTTTTCTGTCATTATATCACCACGGCAAACCTTTGTCAATATTTTTATCAAATTATATTGATAAAGCGTAATTGCGCATAATTAACGCTATCCGGGGGAAAAATATCACAAAATATTCACGGAGAATGAAATGAATTATTCGGAAACGGTATCGGAACTGAAAAAATCCCTGAATCTTGAAAAAAGCTTTGACGTTCAGTGCAGAACGGTCGTATCAAACGGACGCGAATTTTCCTTCTTTTCGACCGCGGGGCTGATCGACAACGAGCTTGCCGAGGAGCTTATAGAGCATCTTGCGCGAGGAGGCGAAAATGCGGTATTCACGCTTCCCTGTCACGACGTAACGGTCAGTCAGGACCCCGAGGTTTTGACTGATGCTGTGCTTTCGGGCAGAGGTGTTATCCTCTGTGACGGGGTGAAGGGCGGTGTTATTGCCGACATAAAAAAATTCCCTCTGCGCGGTATTGCCGAGCCCGAAAACGACCGCGTTCTGCGAGGTCCGCGCGACGGATTTACCGAATCTCTCGTTTTTAACACTGCAATGATACGCCGTCGGCTTCGTGATCCGAATCTGATAATGGAGCGTTTTTCCGTGGGTAAGACCGCCAAGACCGACGTTGCGCTTTGCTACGTTGACGGATGTGCCGATGAAAAATTCGTTTCCAAAATGGCAGAAAAGCTGAAAAATCTCGACGTCAAGGCGATAAATATGACGCAGGAAAGCTTGGCGGAAGCGCTCATACACCGCGGCTGGTACAATCCTTTTCCGAAGGTACGCTACACAGAGCGCCCCGATGCCGCCGCCGCGATGCTTGAGGAAGGAAGTGTGATAATCGTCTGTGACAACACGCCGCAGGCGATGATCCTCCCGACCTCGATCTTCGATTATTTACAGGAGACCGACGATTTCTATCTTCCGCCGCTTATCGGAACCTATCTTCGCCTTACCCGAATGGCAATCTTTTTGCTTTCGCTCATACTCACTCCCCTGTGGTACTACTGCGTCAAAAACGTAGCGTCTCTCCCCGAGTGGCTTCACTTTCTCGACATTGACAAGAAAGCGGCGGTACCTCTTCTCATGCAGCTTCTGCTCGCGGAATTTATGATAGACGGGTTAAAGCTTGCATCGCTGAATACTCCCAATATGCTCAACAACTCGCTTTCGGTCGTCGGAGGACTGATCCTCGGCGATTATGCGGTTGAGGCGGGGTGGTTTTCGCCGCAGACGATACTTTATATGGCGATAGTTGCTATCGCATCATTTACTCAGCAAAGCTACGAGCTTGGATATGCGTTCAAATTTATACGAATGCTTTTGCTTCTCGCCGTAGAATTTTTCGGCGGCTGGGGACTTACCGTCGGGCTGATACTAACCGCACTTACCATCGCACTCAATAAGACGGTTTCTGGAAGCAGATCGTATCTGTACCCACTCATTCCGTTCAACGGTGATGCCCTCCTCCGCACCTTTGTCAGAAAGCGCTTAACCTATGAAAAACCGAAAAAGAAATGCGGCGCGACGGGGAAAGACAAGTGCGGAAAGGCATGATATGATCCTACTTGACATTGCCGCTGCGCTTGCAATCGCCATTCTTTGCGGCCTTGGCGGAGGAGGCGGAATATTCGTTCTTTATCTGACCGCCGTGATCGGTATGACACAGATAAAGGCTCAAGGTGTAAATCTGCTGTTTTTTATCTCCTCTGCACTTGGTGCCTTTGCCGTAAACAGAAAAAACAAGCTGATCGACCTTAAGGCGTTCGCCATGATTTCCCTTGGCGGTGTCCCGATGGCGGTTCTCGGTTCACTCTCCGCATCTCTGATAAAAAACGCGCATCTTTCAAAAATGTACGGGGGGCTGCTCGTTTTGTCCGGTCTGTATTACCTTTTTCAAAGAGAGAAAAACAGCGACGCTTAGAGTCAGCGTATTCCTTTCGTTTGATGGGATAAGTACTGTCCATCATTGAAATTGCCCTTCGGCTTAACGCTCGCCATCATCTTATCGCAAGAACGAGCAGCGTGCGCGACAATTTCCGCAGTCTCACTCGGTTTTTCGGCCCATCTTCTTTATTGAAATTAACTACCCAAATAAGGGTGCAAATAACAAAAATTACGGTTTCAGCTTTTTCTCCTTTAAGGCAACGCCTTTTCAAGCGCACTTCCGATCTCTATTCGGATCTGCGCAAATATATCGTCGGTCGCCTCGATCGACGTAATAGACGAGGATATCGAATTTACGCGTTCGTTCACCCACTTGTTTCCAAGCGTTTTCGCCGCAAGCATAAGCAGCTCAATGTCGTCGATACCGTCGCGCATGATCTTCATGCGCATTGATACGGTCGGAGCATCGGTTATATTTTCGCCGGGATAAAAGAGGATTCCGTCACCGTAGACGGGCTTGCCGCTCTCATCGTAAAGACCGGTATGAACGTTTTCCCAAGGATTGACCTTGAAGAATACATTCCATGCAGTCGATGACCAGTATATAAGCCCGTGAATTCCTCTCTGATAGTGCTGCCAGAAAAGAACTCTTTGATTAAGACCGGGTTGGTTAAGAACCATAGCGGTATAAGGCAGACCGGGGGTGTAGGAAATATACGTCCAGACACCGAAATTCTCGTTCATCATTTTTCTCATCCGGGCTTCAAAGGACATGCTGTGAACGTAGTCGTGCTTACCGTACGAAACCTCGTCGTCCCAAAGACAAAGCTTCGGACACCAGAGCGTACAGAAGCCCTTCATCGCATTTATCTGGTCCCAACCGCGGGGGTCGATCTGGATATCCACGCTCATCGGGGCGGTTATTCTTATTGCGGGGCAAACGGACCGAAGATGAAACGCCATTTCGCAGAAACGCTCAATCTCCTCGATCGTATCAGGCTCAACCATAGGCATAAAGTACGCCTTTTTAAGCCATTTCGTATTGGTTTTGAGCTTATTGTAATACTCTTCGAGCTTCTCATCGGAAACGTCATGAGGAACTCTGAACGAGGTCACACGCGGGTCCGAGAGATATGCATCAACTCGCGGGTCGAGAATATCGTAAGGAAGCTGCTGAGCGCTCAGATTGTGTTCGAGAAGCAGATTGTAGTAACTAAGGTATACCTCTTCGGAAATATCAGTCTCATTGCCGAAGAAATAGGTTGAAATATCCTTTTTGGAAACAACGACAGAGCTTTGATACGAGAGCTTCTCCGGAAGCTCAATATCCCAGACTCTTACGATTATAACGTACTGGGCGACGGTCTTATCAGCCTCATCGCGAAGCTCAAAAACGTAAGGATAATGACCCGCCGCGGTCTCACGGTCGGTAGTGAACTCTACAATGAACGGAAGCGTCTTTCCTGCCGCCGCATTAAAAAACGTGCCCTCTGAATAGGACCTCGCGGGGTCCGGTATGATCTCGCCGTTGATATTGTAGCTCGTATCGAGCACATACATCTTGTATCCGATCGAATTTTCATCTTTATAGGTACATTTAAGGGTTAATTTGCAGTCGGCAACAGGGCGGAAAGCAACCTGACAGCCCTCTGTCTCGCCCTGCGCCATATAGACCTTATATGAGGTCGGTGCCGACGCGGGAATTGCGCCGTTTTCTGCTATTTTGTAAAAGGAATGAGTTGCCCAGGCGCTTACCTGTATATCGCTATTCGGATTGTCATCGGGCGGTGTAAAAACAAAATTGTCATCCGGTTTATTACTGCCTCCATCATTAACGGTCGGCGGGTCACCGAAGCTTTCTTGACAGGAAGCAAAGGAAAAAAGCGTACACATGGCAAGCAAGATCAAAAGTGATCTTTTCATTTGTGCCTCCGTATGTTATTTATTCATTTTACTCTCGAGAGCGTCGCCTATCTCTTTTCTGATTTTAGCAAAGCTGTCGTTATCGGTATAGGTAGTAAGCGAATCGGTCGCGCCATTCGTCTTTTCCTTCACCCAATCCTCACCCAAGTGCTTCTTTGCAAGTAGCAAAAGCTCAATATCGTCAATTCCGTCGCGAAAGTATTTAAGACGCAAGCTTGCAACGGGGCCGTCAACACCGACGGCTTTTCCGGGATAAAGAATAGCTCCCTCTCCACAGATAGGGGTACCGTTTTCATCTTTATAACCGTTATTAAGAGTTTTCCAAGGATCAATGAAATCGGAATAGTTGTTTGCGCTTGCCCATTTATTGACTCGCCAATAAAAGAAACCTTTTATGTCTCTCTGATATATCTGCCAGAAGAGCAGTCTTTGCACTCTGCCCTCAGTATCGAGAAAGAACTGAGCGTAGGGATCTCCGGGCGCATTGCAAACGTAGGTCCAAAGCTCGGCCCCGGCTGCCGCCTTTTCGTTCATTCTTTCCGCGAATGATTTTTTCGGCTTGACCAAAAGATCCTTATACGAGTTGCTGTCATCCCAGAGGCAGAGCTTCGGACACCAGATGCCGGAATCGTCATACATTGCTCCAACCTGGTCGCCGGACAATCCTATTCGGATGTTTGTGTAGAAGGGCGCGAAAACGGGAATATCCGGACAAAGCGTTCGAAGATGCTCGCACATCTCGTTATATGCCTTAATATCGGCTTCAGAATCGGGCTCGTCAAAGGGATAGAATACCGCCTTTTTAAGCCAATCGGGGTTCTGCTTTAGCTTTTTATAATATTTGAGGATCTCCTCATCAGGAAGAAGCTTACCGTCGCTTCCCTTGCAAGGAACCTCGACAAAGGTAATAATAGGATTATTCAGATACGCGTTCGCGGAATCGCTGAGTACATTCACCGGGATGCGACTGGCGGAAATATTATGCTTCAGAAGGAAGCTGTAATAGTCGCAGGTGACCTCATGTAAGTCATCATCAGAAACGTTTTCCATCACAGACACGTACCACGTATCAAGTCCTGCCGCCGCGCGGAACGTTTTTTCAAGAGGAATGGTAATATTCCAAACGTGTACAGTCACCTCAAAGAGCGCGATTGTCTTTCCGCTGTCATTTACAAATGCGAACGTATAGTTATAATCGCCCGCGGGGGTTGATGCCAACGTCGTAAACTCAACAAGAAAAGGGAGCGGCGTTTTTGCCGCGATACTAACGTAACTGCCGAAATAAGGAGTACAGGCATCGGTATACTTATTTCCGTTCCAGTCCTCGTAATGCTGAAGAACAAATATCTCGGGCTGAATGGAATGTTGAGGATTTGAAAGCAGAACGAGTTTTCCTCTCTTTCGTCCGCTGGCACCATCGTTCATAACGACGAGCTGACAGCCCTCGGTCTCCTGCTTTGCCATATTTACCGTAAATTTTGCACTGCCGGTATCTTTGGGAGCATTAATAATGACCTTGTCATAGGAATGAGTTGCCCAGTAACTAATAGAATCGTCAGTAACTGACGGCTTAGTCGTATTATCCTTAACGCTGTGTTCGTCAAAATAAACCTCAAAGGTATTAAGAATGCAGTTCTGTCCGCTCTCAACTTTGTTGCCGCTACTATATTTTACGAGCAAAAATACAGTGTTACCCTTGGTAAGCTCGACCGTTTCTTTGAAGGACACTACGACACGAGCCGATTTGACATTTTTTTGTTCGGCAAGGACCTCTCCGTTGCCCGTCATAAGAACAACGTCGACCTCACTCTCATTACCCCAAAGCTTTGTGACCTTGGCAACTACGGTAGCACTTCCGGATGCACCCGCCGTAAATACGACGGCAGCCCCATAATACTTCGAGCATACAAGGTCGACGCCGGCGCCGCCGCCCTCGGACTTACTGACAACGTAGGTCTCGGGGTCGTATATAACGTAATGACCGGGATAAGCGGCATTCCGCGCAGCTCTTTCATTTTGCTCCAGTTCGTAGAGCTTCTTTTCAGAAATGTCATACGCAGCAAATCGGTATGCGCCGCTTGCTACGGTTCCAATACCGATATTGAACTTGACAATCGTACCCGTTATTGGCGGCTCGGTTTCGGGCGGTGCCGTGGTCGACGGCTTCGTAGTTACCGGCTTGGTTGTTTCGGGTTTAGAAGTGTCGTTTACCGATGAATCGGTTTCGGGCGGTGCCGTAGTCGACGGCTTCGTAGTTACCGGCTTGGTTGTTTCGGGTTTAGAAGTGTCGTTTACCGATGAATCGGTTTCGGTAGTATCGCTTGGATTAGTTGTGCTGTCGGTAGTATCTGCACTCGTGGTGGTTGACGGATTATCGGTAGTCACGTCTCCCTTTTCATCCACCTTACTGCAGGCAAAAAGCGTGAGCATAGTGGCAATAATAAGAATAATTGAGATAAATTTCCTCATAATTTATTTTAACCTCGAATTGTTCAAAACATAAAGCAATAGGGGCGACCTAAGTCGCCCCCATGGTTTCGGCAAGCCGTTTGACGGTTAGCATCGCCGCTTTCCTATGTCAGCGATTACTGATTTATTTTAGTTGTCCTGGAATCTGTCGAATGCTGCCATGATACTCGCAAGTGCCCTATCAATGTCAGGCTTTTTAGAGGTATAATACTGAGAAATCTGGCTGTCCTGAGGGTGGTAAACAACGTCCTCCTCAACTGCGGTAATCATACGAAGCTGAGTAGAGAGAAGGGTCGCGATATCCCAAGTGGTGTTGTTAAGAATGATATCGAGCATATCGATAGATTCAGCGTCGGAAACGCCGGTACCCTGGAGAGAGTCGTATCTGTATGCGGGGTATACGTGTTGCTCAGAAGCAATGGAAAGTGCTTCGCAGATAAGAGAAACAAAGTTGGAGTTTGCAGTGACAGGTATCGACATTACAGAGTAGTTATCGAACATCGCGGATCTGTAATTCTTCTGGTTATCATCATACTTCGGCTGAGGAAGGATAGTATAAACAGCTTCCATGGAAGGAAGAGTACTGATGGTATTAGAAAGGGCGGTAGTAGAGAAGAGAGCTCTGTTGGACTTGAAAGCATTAGTAGCTTCGCTCTGTTTACCGTAGAAGGTACCGGGGGTTTCATAGTACAGAGTATGCATTCTGCTTGCGTAGGAAAGGTACTTTTCGTTCATCATAACGTCCTCAAGTCCCTTTTCCACAGTGTTCTTAACGCAGGGGATTTCCCATGCAGCGTGCCAGGAATCGATAGACCAGTCCAAGGTCAGATAGAATGCGAAGCTGTCATCGGCGGTCTTTCCGTCACCGCCAGCATCATCCCAGCCGTACTCATTTACGATGTTCATAAGGTAATCGTAAGTCCAGCCGCCTTCCTCGCCGTTACCGGCAAGAACGGTGTCGATGAGTTCCTGAGAGAACTCAGTGCCCTTCCAGTTATCACCGAGGTCACGATTGTAAACCACAGCAACGGTCTGTCCGAGGATGGAGATACACATCTTGGAAATAGCGGTGTATATAGCGTCACGAACGGAGAACTCCTTGTTCATGCCGTTGATCCAGTGAGACTGCGAGAGCTTGGTATAGGGAAGCTTTGCCCAGTTAAGAACGAAGCCGTTCGTGATAAGGGGCGAGCTCTCGTATACGTACGTCATAGCGAGGTCGAAGGTATCCATCTGCAGCGTACATGCGTTAAGAACGATGTTGCTATGTGCAAACTGGGTACCGTCATTATCCTGGCGCTGGATGAAGACATCGTATCTGTCTTCAACCTTAGCGTTTCTGAGAACAAGCGCCTGATCAACTATGTTCGTGGAATTCTCGTCGTCAACAACAACCTCCATTGCGCCGTAGTGACCTCTCGTGCTTACACGGAAATCTTTTCCTTCAAAGTCATAGTCGGGAAGTGCTTCCCACTTGGTGCCGGGGTCTTCCTTGTAGTTGGGACCCGTTTTCTTTCCGTTGCCGCCGCAAGCAAAGCAGGTAACAAGCATGCAAGCAGCGATGAGAAGTAAAATAAACTTCTTCATAAAATTTCTCCTTCTTTGGATATTTTTTATTTTGACATTCGCGCAAGAGATTACGGCAAATGTTAAAACCTAATAATGAATAGCGCTCCGCCCTTGTGCAAGATGTGAAAAAACTGTCTTAGACTTTTTAGCACAAGTCACAAGAAACTTTGGCGTATGCAAGTTTTTTTAGTTTTTAGCGGAATCGTTTTGCAAAATTTACATAATAGCGCCTAAATTCGAGCGTATTTTATTACTTTTTGCAAGAGTATTATAACACGAACGCAAAATATACGCTATCAGTAATTTGCTCTAAATTATCAATTATTTGCTCTAAAATGTAAACAATTGTGATGGATATGTGAACAACAAATGAAGTTCGAGTGAGAACGGAAATCGTATTTTACCGGACAGAGCCGTCAGTTATCCGCCGCCTTATCAAATTCGTTCATTACGTCCTTGATCGCATTCCGTATTTTTTCCGTGCAGGTCGCGGACAAGTCCGCCGCTGCCCCTCAAAATTCCGGATCGTATTTCTGTTCAAACGGCTCCCAAAAGATCTCTCTTACCTCGATGTCCTTTATGCGGAGCATCGTGCAGTAAGCGGAAAAGCCGACGTGACCGCCGTTTATCGGATTCGGGTCGATCATCTCCGAAACAAGAACGTCATCGACCATCATAAATGAGTGACCGTCGATCGCTCCGCAGGTCATTCTGACCTCGGTGCCGGGTATATACTTATAGAGGCTCGTCGTAGAATAGAGATTCGAGCCGACTCCGTAGCCGATGTTTCTTTCAAGTCCCGCCTTGTTCTCATACCAGCCGTTGAGTCCGCAGACGTAGGAAGTGCCGAGATAGTCGACCTCGTCGTCCCAGCTTGCACAGAAAACGGCGTTAAGGTCGCGCGTTGCAGGAAGGATAGTTGAGCCGGTAAAGGAAAGCATTACGTTACCATTATAGTAATCGCGCGAAAAAAGAATACCGCCCTTGTTTCCGTTCTCGATTCCGATAAGCGCGCCATCCTCGTATTTCCATTCTCCGCTCTTCGGCTCGAAATAGCTCTGCCAATCGGTGTTCGGCTTATAGTCGAGAAGCACCTTTGACTTGTCGAAAAATATTTTTTTACCTAAAAGATGTATGTTTTTCATAGTTACCTCATAGCTTTTTACCGACTGTTCTTCTATCTTCATTATAATATATATGCCCAAAATTGTCTACAAGTATTTCTTTTTCGGCAAAAATATTTACAATGCTCTTGCATTTTGTTAAAAGAGCGTTTATAATATAGATACTACATAAAATTGAGAGGTAATAATCATGGATCTTCTTAAAAAGTATTGGCCCCTCGGCCTCAAGGTAAAGAAGGGTGACGTTGTTTCGCTCATCATTTGGCTCGTAGTCAGCCTTGTTGTTTGCGGACTTATCTCTACCGTTTGCCTTACCGTCCTCGGAGCTATTCCGGTAGTTAACATTCTCTGCGGAATCCTCGCTCTTATTTTTGACATTTACGGTATCGTAAACATCGTAGTTTGCGTTCTTTCCTTCCTCGGAAAGGTTTAATTGTCAGTTAATAAGCAACGCCGAAGCAGTGCTTCGGCGTTGCTTATTTTTTAACTACTTCGCCCGATATGACCGCGAAAATAAACCGGTACATATCGCTTGCCATTTTATAGACCTTATCAAGCTCGGTGTCGGTAATGTCGAAGCCGACGTCGGTCGGGTAACGGGTTTCGATATAGTATCTGTTGAGAGAGGTGCTTTCGTCGAGCCACTCGTCGAACTTTCTGTCGATACGGCAGGCACTTCTGCAAAGGAACGTCAGGTTATGTCCGTCAACGTGCTTGCCGTTTTTATAAAGAAGATACCCCTTAAGCGCTTTTTCAATGCACTGCTGGCAGTGGAATGCGGCGTTACAGTTATCGCCGTTATTGTCCTTTAATATCCGCGCGGAATCAATGTCGCACTCGGCGCGCTCGAGCCAGTCGAAATATCTTTTACTGTCGTGAGGACTGCCGCGTCTTCTACCCATAAAGCACCCTGCCCTTCGACATTATGCTGTATGCGTAGCTCGTTTCGTCCTTTTCAAGAATAAGGAAATCCTCCTCGTTATACACAAGCAGATTGAAAGCAACGTCACAGTCAAGGACACGGTAAAGCCGTCTTTCCGCTTCCTTCGGGTCGCTCTTCACTACGATAAGCAGGCTCGCCTCGCGTAGTTGCTCACCGTTTTTCTTTTCTCCGTAGAGAACTATCTTGCTCGGACTTACCTCATCAATGACGGTTTTACAGATTTGATTCAATACTCCGTTCATTTCCGCACCTCCGTTTCTTACCTATATTATACACGGATATGCGGTGTTTTTCAAGTATCAACCGATTATTTCGTTAGGTGCATTTCCTCCGAGTCCAAAGCTGACGGCGATTGCTTCGTTTACACGGCGCATAACGCTGTCGTCAAGATGCCCCATTTTTTCTTTGAGGCGCGTTTTGTCGAGCGTTCTTACCTGTTCAAGAAGTATAACGGAGTTTTTCATAAGTCCGCCCGAGGTG
The DNA here is from genome assembly GCA_045591885.1 of Eubacteriales bacterium. Classification (GTDB taxonomy): domain Bacteria; phylum Bacillota; class Clostridia; order Oscillospirales; family CAG-272; genus Colimorpha_A. The sequence goes on from JAZNTT010000029.1 coordinate 18,354, forward strand.
TCCGACGATATCATCGCCTCGACTCCGATGTGAGTCGGAAGCTTATTTTTCCCCGTTCGCGAGGTTATCGCGGCGGCGATGACCGTAGGGCTGTATCTGTTGCCGACGTCATTCTGTATTATGAGAACGGGACGAAGTCCTCCCTGTTCCGAGCCGACTACGGGACTAAGGTCTGCGTAAAATATATCTCCGCGTTTACACGTCATAATGTTTTTTCCTTTCGTTTCAACTTTCCTGTAAGAGTTCATTACTATTTTTCGGCAGGCATGGGAATAATATTCGCGCCGGTGAAAATTTGATGCTCTTACAGTAATTATTTTACGCGGAGAAAAGTATGATGTTAACGTATTGATAATGAGAGACAAATGTTGTATAATAATGTATATGAAGCCGAAAGGAAATGAAAATGGGCGGATTTGAAAAAACGGGCGCATTGCCGCTTTTAACATCGGATAACATAAGCTGCTCCCACGGATTCTCAACGCGTGAGGGCGGAATCAGCCACGGAAACGGACTTGACACGCTTGACCTCGGTATGGGAGCAGAAGAGGACGTAAAAGAAAACCGCCGCCGTTTTGCTTCGGCGTTTGGCAGCGATATTTCAAATATGTTCTCGGCAAAGCAGATACATTCGAACATCGTTGAAATCGTAACCCAAAAAGACCTCGGACGGCATTTCGAATGTGACGGCTTCGTCACAAACGAGAAGGACCTGCTTCTGACCGTCAAGGTCGCGGACTGCGTTCCGATACTTCTTTACGATGATTCGGGCGTTATCGGCGCCGTTCACGCCGGCTGGCGCGGAACTGTCAGCGGCATCGCCGTAAACGCGGTGAAGAAAATGTTGTTACTCGGCGCGTCTGCCGAAAACATCAAGGCCGCGATAGGACCTTGTATTCACTCCTGCTGCTACGAGGTTGATATTCCATTCATCAACGCAGTCAAGGAAGCCGAGTACGGAAGCGAGCTTTTGCGCTTCATATCCCCCGCCGAAGCAGACGGGAAATTCTACGCGGATCTTCCGTCAATGAACAGACATCTGCTTCTTTCGGTCGGCATACCGTCCGAAAACGTAAACGTATGTGAAAGCTGCACGTCCTGTCACAGCGACGTGTTTTTCTCCCACCGCGCAAGCCACGGCAAACGCGGACTAATGATGGGAGGAATAATTCTTCAATAAGACAACACAAAACTTCTTGACAAATCAAGAAATTTATGCTAAAATTACCGTAACATAGGGAGTAGTTTGCGCGTAAGCGTGTCAAGCCAACCATCCCGCGGAATCTTTTTCCGATTGACTTGACTTAAAGAACGAGACTGTGTGCGGCGTTTCCGTGCATTGGCTCGTTATTTTTATTTTGAAAATAATTACGTAAAAAAATCCGAAAGGAAAAAAATAAAAATGAAGCATTACCTAACCGAAAAAGAAGAAGTGCTTTCAGCCCTGTCTTCCTCGCAAAACGGTCTGACGACAAGTGAAGTCGAGACCCGTCAAGCTCGTGACGGCAAGAACAAGCTTGCCGAGGGCAAGAAGATCACTCTCTTACAGAGGATCATCTCTCAGCTTATCGACCCGATGGTGCTTGTGCTCATCGGCGCGGCGATAGTTTCGGCAATTACCGAGCTTTCGCTCCACCCCGATAAGCTCCCGACCGACGTATTCATCATTCTCGCGGTTGTCATTCTCAACACCGTTCTCGGCGTCGTTCAGGAAAGCAAAGCCGAAAAAGCCATTGATGCGCTGAAGGAAATGGCGGCGGCGACCTCAAAGGTCATCCGCGACGGCAAGCTTGTAACGGTACGAAGCGAGGATCTCGTTATCGGTGATATCGTCGTTCTCGAAGCGGGCGATGCCGTCCCTGCCGACGGACGAATACTCGAAAGCGCCAGCATGAAGATTGAAGAAGCAGCGCTGACGGGAGAAAGCGTTCCGTCCGACAAGGTCGATCACGTTCTTACTGCCGCGGATAACGGCGACGTTCCGCTCGGCGACAGAAAGAACATGTGCTACATGGGAAGCGTCGTCGTTTACGGACGCGGAACAATGGTAGTAACCGGCATCGGTATGAACACCGAAATGGGTAAGATCGCAACCGCGATCACCGAGGCAGAGGAAGGCGAAACTCCCCTTCAAAAGAAGCTTTCCCAGCTTTCGAAGATTCTCACCTGGCTTGTACTCGGTATCTGCGTATTCATGTTCGGCTTCACGCTGTTCATGAACAGAGATATTCTTTCTTCCGATCATGCTTTCAAGGTAATCCTTGAAGACGCATTTATGCCCGCAGTATCGCTTGCGGTTGCGGCTATTCCCGAGGGACTTGCAGCAGTCGTTACCATCGTTCTTTCGATGGGCGTTACCAAGATGTCGAAGCAAAATGCAATTATTCGCCGTCTTACCGCAGTTGAGACACTCGGATGCACTCAGATAATCTGCTCCGATAAGACCGGTACTCTTACTCAGAACAAGATGACCGTCGTTGACAGCTGGGGAAGCGACAACAATCTCCTCGCTATCGGTATGGCACTCTGCTCCGATGCAAGCCCCGACGAAACGGGCGAGGCAGTCGGCGAGCCGACCGAATGTGCACTCGTCAACTACGCAACGAAGCTCGGCCTTCACAAGAATGAGATCGAAAAGACCTCTCCCCGTGTAGGCGAGGCTCCCTTCGATTCGGGCAGAAAGATGATGTCTACCGTTCATAACGATAACGGTAACATAATTCAGTACACCAAGGGCGCTCCCGACGAGCTTCTTGCGCGTTGCACCAAGATCCTCGTGAACGGAAGCGAGGTTGCCCTTACCGATGCATACAAGGCAGAGATCCTTTCTAAGAACACAGAGTTCGCTTCTCAGGCACTCCGCGTTCTCGCCTGTGCATACAAGAAGCATCCTTCGATGCCGAGCGACTGCTCGCCCGCCGCTCTTGAAAATGACCTCGTATTCATCGGACTTGTCGGAATGATAGACCCCGTTCGTCCCGAGGTAACCGAGGCAGTTAAGCAGTGCGTGCTTGCAGGCGTCCGCCCGATAATGATAACGGGTGACCATAAGGACACCGCCGTCGCTATCGCAAAGACTCTCGGAATCATCTCCGACGCGTCCGAGGCAATAACGGGTGCCGAGATCGACAAGTACACCGACGAGGAATTTGACGAAGCAGTAACGAAGTATTCGGTCTACGCACGCGTTCAGCCCGAGCATAAGACGAGAATAGTCAACGCTTGGCGTAAACGCGGAATGGTAACCGCAATGAGGGGCGACGGCGTAAACGACGCGCCCTCGATAAAGAGTGCCGATATCGGTATCGGCATGGGTATAACGGGAACCGACGTCACTAAGAATGTCGCAGATATGATCCTCGCCGACGATAACTTCGCAACTATCGTCTCCGCAGTTGCCGAGGGTAGAAGAATCTACGATAACATCACGAAGTGTATCCAGTTCCTCCTTTCCTCCAACCTTTCCGAGGTAATAAGCGTATTTACAGCTACCCTCTGCGGATTTACGATTCTCAAAGCACCGCACCTCCTCTTTATTAACCTCGTAACCGACTCTGTCCCCGCTCTCGCGCTCGGAACTGAAAAGGCAGAGCCCGACATCATGACCCGCAAGCCGCGTAAGAGCAACGAAGGCATATTTGCAGGCGGCATGGGCTTCAACATCGCATATCAGGGCGTTATGATATCGCTCATCACCCTCGCCGCGTACTTCATCGGACATTTCATGGAAAGCGGCAGATGGGAGATCGCACAGAGCCCCGACGGTATGACGATGGCGTTCCTCGCTATGTCGATGGCTGAGATATTCCACTCCTACAACCTCCGTTCGCACGGCTCGATCTTCAAGCTCAAGAGTCACAACATGATCCTCTGGGGATCGATGGTAGTGTCGCTCATTCTCACAAGTGCTCTCATCTTCATTCCCGCACTCAGCGATCTGTTCGGATTCTCTCACATCAATTTCACCGAATATGCAGTTGCTCTCGGTCTTGCAATTTCGACCATTCCGATCGTCGAGATCGTCAAGCTCTGCACAAAGCATAAGACACAGGAATAATATAAAATCGGCACCCGACGGGTGCCGATTTTTTCATAGACAAAAAGACCTTACGGTCTTTTTTTGTTTTTTAAAGCCTTATTCACTACGATAAGACCGCCGCCGAGAAGCGCAGTAACAAGCACGATCATGATGAGAGTAAATTCCCAGGTGTCGGTAAACGAGGTCGGGATATTGTACTTTTTCGCGTGTGCCTTTGCAACATCGTTTCCGTTCAGCTCAAAGCGGAGCCGCTCACAGCCCATAAATGCATCTGTGCCAATGCTTTCAAGTCCTTTCGGTATCTTTACCGTACCGAGCATCGTACAGCCCTCAAAGGCATAATCGTCGATGCTTTCAAGGTTAGACGGAAGCTTGAGCATCAAAAGCGCCTTGCAGTCACGGAACGCCGAACGGCCAATGGAAATTCCGCCCTTAATGACAACCTTGGTCAGATTCGGGCATTCGGCAAAGGCGTATTCTCCTATTGACGTTATGCTCTTCGGAATACGAACCTCGGTTATTACCCTGTCGCCGCGGCAGACCTGCGCCGCAATACGCTTAACGGGAAGTCCGTCTATCTTTTCGGGAATATCCATAACCGTCCCCGCCGCGTTGAAACCCTCAATGACGACCTCACCATTCTCTACCGTGTACAGTATACCGCCGTCAGTCTCAAGCATTTCCGCTCCCGCGGTTATCGGGAAGCAAATAAGCACCAAAATAAATGTAAAAAACACAGAAAATATTTTCTTCATAAAAATCTCCGAAACATTCGTTATGTTCATTTTACCACATTATCCGCCCAATAACAACACCGTGACCGATAATTTACAAAAAAGTCTTTATTTGCCTCCGAATAAATTATTTCTCGCCCCCACGCACCGACCGATTTTTCAGAGCGAAGAGAATATAATAAAACCGAAGCACACTCCCAAAGAATTTCAAACGCTCGCGCAAAAAGAAAGGGGTTTCCAAAGGGGAAAACGTATGTAGAATTTTGCGAAGGCAAAATTCAAACCCGTTGTCCACTTGGTGCCGTTCTTTGGTGTAGATTTTCAAAGCAAAACTACTCATTTCATTCGGCAAGCGAGAAAGGTGAGAGAAAAACACTATGCAAACTCTTTACGCCGACATACTGTTTCTCATAAACTTCACGATGGACTTCCTCACCCTTTTCGTCACAGCCTCGATTATGCACCGCAAAGTATCAGTGCTTCGTCTAAGCATTGCCTCTGCCATTGGCGGCATCTACGGTGTAGTATCGGTGTTTATGCAAGGGATACTGATTATTAACATCTTTATAAACCTTGCCGTTTCATATCTCATGTGCCTTATTGCCTTCGTCAAGAAGACATTTCCATGCTACGCGCTTTTCTACGGAACGGGATGTCTGCTCGGCGGCGCGATGACGGCGTTCTTCACCTTTATGAACGGCATTGATTCCGTTTCCACGGAGAGCTCCGCTACTCCCGGAAAAATACCGCTCGGTTGGATGGCATTAAGCGCTGCCGTAATCGGTGCTTCTGCCATCGCGGGCGGACGAATGGCGAAAAGAAAGCGTTCGCTTCGTCCCTGCCGACTTGCAATAGTAACTGTAAAAGGGGCTTTCGTTTTTGATGCGATGACAGACACGGGAAATATGCTCACAGACCCGATGAGCGGCAAGCCCGTCGTTATCCTGCAAAAAAAGAGCTTTTTCTCCGTTATACCCGACGCCATTATACCAATATTTGAAAATAGCGACCCCAAGGAGCTTACAAGTCTCAGCCCGGAGCTTTTGACATCGGTCAGGCTGATACCGTCGGTCTCGGTCGGGGGAGAAAAACTGCTGTTTGCTTACGCGCCCAAGAAAATGACAGTCGACGGTGCCGAGGTATCTGCCCTTATCGCGATAGGCGACGAAAACGGCTACGGCGGATACTCTGCACTTGTGCCCGAAATTCTCACAAATTGAGGTGAACATTATGAAGATCTTCTCTATCGTCAAAGAAGCCCTCAGGCGGCTTTTGAAAAGAAAAAACGGAGTTTATTACATAAACGGCCCCGAAACCCTCCCTCCTCCCCTCTCCCACGAGGAGGAGGCAGATATAATCTCGCGGCTGTCGAGTGAGCCGTCACTCCGCTCGGTGCTTGTTGAAAGGAATCTGCGCCTCGTCGTATATATCGCAAAGAAATTCGAAAATACAGGCACGGGAATCGAAGACCTCATTTCGATAGGCACGATCGGACTTATCAAAGCAATAAACACCTTCAACGCCGAAAAGAACATCAAGCTCGCAACCTATGCCTCGCGCTGTATTGAAAACGAAATTCTCATGTACATAAGAAAGACCTCACGCACACGCCTTGAGATGTCAATAGACGAGCCGCTCAATACCGACTGGGACGGAAACGAGCTTCTGCTCTCCGACGTTCTCGGCGGAGACGAGGACACAGTATACCGCAATATGGAGGTGGGTGAGGACAAAAAGACGATAGAGGAAGCTCTAAGCAAGCTATCCGAGCGCGAGCAGACTATAATCCGACTGCGATTCGGAATGGACGGCAAGGATGAACTGACACAAAAGGAGGTCGCAGACCTGCTCGGCATATCGCAATCGTACATTTCCCGCCTCGAAAAGAAAATAATATCGCGCCTCCGCAAGGAAATAGAGACAAAGATATAGTAGCGAAGAAAGCTCCCTTTCATAAACTGTATAGTGGGGTACACCCTAACTGTTTATAAGAAAGGAAGTAACAGTATGACTGAAAAAACCGTTCTTCTGATCGGTGGCGATCTTCGTCAGCTCCACGCCGGAGATGAGCTTGCGAACAACGGGTACAAGGTATCACATTTCGCCCTCGACACCTATAAAGAAAGCTGTGAGCTTTCACCTTCTTTAAAGAACGCAGACGCGATCCTTCTCCCCGTTCCTGTTGCTCGGGGCGAATACATGAATTTTCCGCTTTCAAGCGCAAAGCTATCTCCCCGCGTACTCGCTTCGGAAATTGTTAAAAGCGCAAACTCAAGCTCCATAGTATTCGGCGGAAAATTTCCGCCCGACATGGCAGCGATTTTTGATAAAAACGGCATACGATACCACGATCTCTGCGAAAACGAGACCTTTAATTATCTCAATGCCGTTCCGACCGCAGAGGGTGCTATCGCTCTTGCGATGGGCAACACGCCCGTGACTCTCGACGGAAGTAAATGTCTCGTTCTCGGCTACGGAAGGATCGGAAAGGCCCTTTCCCGACGCCTCAAAGCACTCGGAGCCGCCGTTACCGTTGCTGCCCGAAAAGAAAGGGACCGCGCAGAAGCGGCAAGCGAGGGAATGATTTCCCTTGACTATCCCAATCTATGCTCTGTGATCGGAAGCATAGATGCCGCATTTAACACTGTGCCAACAACCGTACTAAACGAAGAAGCGCTTTCGCACCTCAGCGACGGAGTTCCAGTAATTGAGCTTGCATCAAAGCCGGGCGGCATTGATCCTGTCGGCGCGATCCGTCACGGCACACGCGTCATTTCCGCTCAAAGTCTGCCCGGACGCGTTGCTCCGGTTACGGCGGGAAAAATAATCGCACGCTGTATTCTCGACAAAATGTCGGGAGGCGGAACATGATAGGATACGCCTTCTGCGGCTCGTTCTGCACGTTTGACCGCTCAATATCGGTCTTGAAGAAGCTCGCTCACGACTATGACGTTCTCCCGATAATGAGCCATAACGCCGCCTCAACCGACACGCGCTTCGGCAAAAGCGCGGATTTTATAAATACAATAACCGATATATGCCGCCGCGAGCCGGTTTTGACGATAAAGGATGCTGAGCCGCTCGGCCCTTCGCGTCCCCTTGATGCGCTCGTAATCGCACCCTGCACGGGTAATACACTTGCAAAGCTTGCATGCGGCATCACTGACACCCCGGTCACAATGGCAGCAAAAGCACATCTCCGCCAAAGCAGACCGCTTCTCATCTCACTTGCAACAAACGACGCAATGTCGGCAAACCTCAAAAACATCTCGACCATGCTCGAAAAGAAGGGCGTGTTCTTCGTCCCGATGAAACAGGACGATTGCCTTAAAAAGCCGCACTCTCTCGTTTCTGAATTTGAAATGATACCCGAGTGTCTTGTTTCTGCGCTGAACGGAAAACAAGAAAGGCCTCTCTTTATATAAAAATCAGGCGATCACTCGCCTGATTTTCTTTTATCTTCTGTAATTGTTTCTGTTCTGAGCACTTCTGCTCTGGGCACTTCTGCTCTGTCCGTTTCTATTCTGTCCGTTTTTTGCCTGATTCGTTCTCGAACGAGATCTGCGGCGGCGATTCCTGCGGCTTTCAACGTAGACCGCGCCGATAATAAAGACCACGATAACGAAAAGTACCGCGATAATCGCAAAGAGGAATATCTTTCCGAGATCTACAACACCGCCGAGAGCGTTGCTCTTTCTTCTCTCGGTCGTAACGGGAGGATCCGTCACGGGCTTGGTATCCTCGGGAGTGGTGTCAGGAGCAACGGTCGTCGTACCGCCACTCATCATTTCAAGATATTCGGCATAAGTAACCTGATCCAACTCCGTCTCTCCGCAAACGCCGCAAACACGCTCGCGGACGCCGTCTATGTTAACGGTCGGAACGCTTCCGCCCTTCCAATACCATTCGCCGAAATCATGCTCTCCGGTCGCGGGAATCGGCGTATTCTCAACAGCAACACCGCACAATGTACATACAACCTTGTCGAATCCATCCTTGCCGCAGGTAGCATCCTGATGCTCGGGAGTTGTCGTTGCATGCTCGCACTGACCGCTCTTGACCGCAAGGATCATTTCCTCGGTTGCGGTAAGAGAGCCACAGGTAACCGTAATGCTCTTTTCATTGAGCGAAAGGATCGCGTCTGCACCGTGCTTAGGCGAAACTGTAATCCCATACTGCCCAAATTTATCCTTGCCGATCTTCGTGTCAGAGGCAACCGCGAAATCAACGGTTATCTCCATCTTCGAAAGGTCGATTGTCTCGCCCTCGGTATAAGACAGCGTCGGCTTTTTGGTGACCGAAATTCCGACTATTCCGTCGGGAGTCACTGCAACCTTACCCGACTCATCGGACGAATAATTGCCCGTTTCGGTATTGCCGAGAGACGATGAGCTTGCGGTAACCGTTGCGTTATACTTTGTTCCGAATTCAAGGTCCTTAATAGTTCCCTGAAGCTTCGACGAGGTAATATCCTCGCCGACGGGGTTGCCGTCTTTATCGTATATCTTGATTATATATGTACCGACAGTGTCATCGGGGTTTTCATCGGTTATCTTATAGCTTACAGTACCCGCGATCTTGTCAACAGTGAGCGCGATGCTCGGTGTAAGAAGCTTTCCTCTGTAATTACAGGGGCTTGACGTGGCCGCGTCACTATCCTTGTAAAGGTCGCTGTTCGACTTTGCAACGACCGTAAAGCTGTATTCGCCGCCGAAGTTGCTTGTAATAAGCGTCGACAGATCGTAGCTCGTACCTGTTGCAGTAAGCGGCTTGCCAAGCGGCTCCTCATCCTTATATACCTGAATTACGTAAGAATCCGCGTTTTCAACAGCGTTCCACTTTGCCTTGTAGTTATCGTCCTTGTCAATTACAAGACCGTCGGGCTTATCGAGCTTCTTTATAAGAGAAACGTCAAGAGAGCCGCAAGTAACATTTGAGACAAGTTCAAGATTAGCGGCTCCGCCCTCGGTTTCGGAACCGATATAGATCTCCTTACCACTTCCCTCTACAGCATCCGCCTTGACCTTTATCGAAATTTTAAACTTCAAAACTCCGTTTTCGGTAATAGCAGGATTCTTTCCGGTAACAGAATCCTCTTCACTTGACGCTTCGATTTTGATGGTTCCGTCGGACTGTTTTGCAAACGATTCCCATTTTCCGTTTGTAATCTCGGGCATCGTTACGGTAATACTCGACGCATCGAAAAAGGCGGTGTCATACTTAACGAAAATGGTAAGACTTGCAATGCCGCTGGCATAATCGTCAGGATCTGACGACGGGATATTGATGTCCTTGACCTCAACTGTATATTCTACGGTATCACCTGCCGCCACCGCAGTTGCGCCGCTGACATCCACTTTAAAGCTCGGCTCTGCGCCCAAAATCCGGAATGCGAAAAGAATCGAAGCAAGCATCACCGAAAGAAATAAAACTAATATCTTCTTCATATTTTTTCCTCTTATTGCGTTTATTCAAAAATATTGTAGTTTCCGAAAACGTGGCGTCTTACTCTCTGATAGTCAAGCGGTCGTATGTCGCTTCCGCCCGAAATGCGAGCAGCCTCAAAATATGCACCCTCGATAGCGTAGTTTCCGAAAACATATCTCCTCATTCTCTGGTAATCGTTTGAGTCAACACGTCCGTTTCCGTTCACGTCACCAAGAACCACTACCGTAACGGTATGCACTTTTTCATCTCCGTGCATAAGTGATACCGTATATCCCGTGCCGACGTAATCATCCGATGCTGTAACCTCTGACCCGTCTCCGTCAAAGACCTTGATTCGTTCTTTGTTCTTAAATCTGCCAAGAAGCGCGTCAAGCGTCGTTTCCTCAACAACTCCTCGAAGCCAATCGCCGTCGATAGCATAACTGCTTCCGTTTTCAAGCTCAAGCGCTCTCGGCTTTTCGAGAATCGTAAGCGTAAGCTCTTTCGGTTCTGAAACAAGCTCTCCAAGGAGCGTTGCCTTTACACTTATCGGGAACGTACCGAACTGCGTCGGCGTTCCGCGAAGCGTTCCGTCGGGTTCAAGAGTAAGTCCGTCGGGAAGCGTTCCCTCGAAGCTATAGGTCAGAAACTCGTCGTTGCTTCCGACTATCTTATACGAGTATTCATACCCCATAACCGCCTCAGGAAGAGACTGTGTTGTTACAACGGGCTTTACAAGCTCGTTTACCGTATGGACTATAGTTCCGTTGTTTACCGTCGATGAAAGGAACGAGCTGCCGTCATTCAGCTGATAAGCGTAAAAACGCACGCTTACGCTTCCGCTCCCCGTCACCTTAAAGGTCATCGTACAAAGCGCGGAATCAGTTTCCGTCATGCTTTCGCCCATAACGACGATTCCGTACGCACCCTCATTTTCGCCCGAGACCGCCTTTTCGGCAGTAATGCTCTTGCCCTTATAAGTTGAACTTACATAGGCAAGGTTGTCCGACGGGTCAAAATAAAGAGTTCCAAATGAAAAGCCCGAGCCTGCTTCAAGCGACACCGTATAAGTTACCGTATCGCCAAGCGTCACCTTGCTATTGCTCGGCACGTCTGAAGAAAAGGAGAAGACGATTCCGCTGTCCGCATATACTGCAAAAACGGTCGATAAAAGCATTATCACCGACAAAACAGCTGCTATCAAGCGCTTGATTCTCATTATGAGGTCCTCCTTTTCGTTTTATACGTCAATTATAACATTTCAAGTCGTATTTTGTCAATAAGCGCCGCACTTCTAATTTTTTCTTATATGTAAATATATTAAGAAGATTCCCGCATTATGAAAAAAACGCCCGAGGGCGTTTTTCACAGATTATTAAGCTCGTCGTAGCGCTTTACCGTCACGTATTTGCGATAATAGGAATTAAGAACACCAAACGGCAGAATAAGGCTCAGATAAACTATCTTCTGTTTAGGTCCGAACTTTTCGCATTTCGGCGCTAAGAGCATTACGGGAAGAAGCTTAAAATAGTACTTATATAAGCGCATACCGACGCCCAGCTCCTTTTTGAGCACTCGCATTTTCGCGACACATCCCAAAAGCTGTTCAAGCGCCGTGCCGTAAGCCGTACAAGCTCCCGTTTTTTTGTAAATATCTCTTATATGTTCTCTGTAAATATCAAGGATGCAGAGCTTTTTGAGCGAAAATTTCGCATTCATTATCGTCGGAAGCTCGGGATTTTTTCTGTAATAATAAAGCTTGGAGCGATTGAATGCCACCTTGCTTATTCTTTCAAGAACATGCGGGGCAATATGAGTGTCCTCATAATAGATCCCCTCCTTAAAGCGAAGCGAAGAAAATACCTCTTTTTTATAAAGCTTGCCCCACGCCTCCGTTCGTTCGTACACGCTCTCTGTGAGAAGAAGCTCACGCGCGTCGGCAACCGTTACGCCATCAAAGATCTCCGCTTTCTTTATATCGTCATCGTTTTGGAATATCTCGTACATACAGACCGACATATCGGCATCTGACTTAATGAGCGTATCATACAAAACCGAAACAGTCTCGGGAGCGATCATATCGTCGCTGTCAACAAAGGTAATATATTCCCCCGCAGCGTGCTCGATTCCCGTGTTTCGCGCCGCAGAAAGACCGCCGTTTTCGCGGTGAACGACCTTGATTCGACCGTCTGTCTTTGCAAGCTCCTCGCACATCGCGGGACAAGAATCGGGGCTTCCGTCATTGACAAGTATTACCTCAATATCGGTATACGTCTGCGCAAGTATACTGTTCACGCAAGCGCAAAGCGTTTTTTCAACCTTATATACCGGCACGATAACGCTGATAAGCGGCATACTCTTACCCCCTCTTGATCTTATTCTTAACGGCCTCAAACCGTTTTTCTCCGAGAAGCTTTATAAGTATCTTTCTCGGTATACGCAAATACTTTTCACGTCTCAAATATCTGCGTCTTTCTTCGTCACACTCTCTCTCCGACTCGCTCTTCCATGATGCACTGAAGCGGTGGATCGTATACGTTCTTCTCGTTTTGCGGATCTTCCCCGTGACGTAATCCATGGGACAGAAATACTCGGTCGGGTATATTCTTGCGCCGCAAATCGTTTGAAGCTTTCCGTCGGACACAAGCCCAAGCTTTTTCAAAACCTTTGTGTTTCTCTCGGGACAGGGCGTAAGATCGAAGCTTCCGTCGGGCTGAACAAAATGTATTCCCTCGTAATCGTCCATCATCGCTTTGAGAATATTATTTCCCCTTTCCGCGCCAAAACCGAGCCCGGTTGCAACATTAGTTTCGTTTTCGAAACCAAAAAACGCCGTATCCAGCAAGGATTTATCTATCTTCTTTAGGACTTCAACATCGGTATCAAAGTAAACGCCGCCGTTTTCATATACGATCTTGAGCCGAACGTAGTCGGTAACGAACGCCCATTTTTTGTTTTCGTACGCCTCTTTAACGTAATCGGGGCAGGAAAAAATATCAAAACTGCTCTCGTCCCAACGTATTATTTCAAAGTCGCTGCAATACTTTTCCCAGCTTTTAATACATTTGAGTGCTAACGGTGGAAGAGGATTGCCGCCGAACCAAATATAATGTATCTTTTTAGGTATCATATCAAGCTTCCGTCTTGAACAGCTTTTCCGCCTTCTCAAGATCGTCGAAATTGTCTATCTCATACCATCTTCCGACAAGAGTGCATGCCTTGAATTCAATAGTGCTCAAAACGTCGTTGAGCGCCACCTCGCTCCATTTGTTCAGTATCTTCTCGTCCTCTATATAATGTGCACAGCGATCGAAAAACGCCTTGCCTCCCTCGGGAGAGAATTTATATACGTCAATAGAACAACCAAGAGCATCCGCGGAAGGGATCTGCTTTGAAATAGCAACAAGACGTCCGTCCTTTTCAACAACCTTCATAGACTCCTCTGAATAGCTTCCGATGTCGGTAACGATCGCGTTTTCAGCTTCACACTCAATAAGCGCCTTAACTACCGATGCATCATAAAAAACGTCTGCGTTCATCATAAGAAATTCGCATGATCCCACAGCATCTCTTGCTATGTATGCAGAGTACATATTGTTTGTCGTTGCGTAATCAACACTGTTGATAATACGAACGGAGGGATACTTTTCGGTAATTCTCTTTTCCAGTATCTCTGCTTTGTATCCGGAGACTACCGTTATGTCAGTGATACCGTTCAAAAGCAGGTTATCGATCTGGTTAAAAATTATAGGAGTACCGTTCACAGGAACAAGCGCCTTGGGGCACTCATCGGTTATCGGAGCGAGTCTTGAGCCGAAACCTGCGGCAAGTATCAAAGCTTTCATTTTTTCTTTCCCTTTCTGACATGAAAAATATAATTGCAAAGATCATAGCTGAAGCAATGCTCCTTCGCATCGGTGCCGTTCACATAAGCTGAAACTGCCGCGCGATCGGCAGAATAACCGTCGTCGCCTTCTTCAACAGCAGATATAAACGACAAAAGATCGTCATAGCTGTACATCCTCGGTCCCGGCATATATTTCAGCGGATCATCAAGAAGATATCCTCTTGAATAATCGCAGAAATTATTCATAAAAAATGCAACGGGCTTATCAATAAGTAAAAAGTCGAACACGACGGACGAAACATCCGTGATAAGCGCATCGCAGCATCCGAGAAATTCGTAAAGTAAAACGTCCTTATAGAACAGTTCTCTATTTTGAACGTAATGAACGTTGTGAAGCTTCGGCATCTTCATAAGATCGGTTCTTTGAAGCGGATGTATCTTAACTATAAGATGAGTTCTCGCGTCAAAGAGCGCCTTATCGAGTTTAAGCAGCTCGTCCTCGTTTTCGATAACGCTAAGCGAATAAGGGTCTACCGTTTCGCTATCAGTCCACGTTGCAGACTGCCTGAAAGTCGGCATACACATTATGACCTTTTCAGACGCGTATTCCGGAATGATTTTCTTCAGTATTTCATCTTTTTTTGAGGCATTAACGGCAAGGAGATCGTTTCTCGGTTGACCGCAAATAAAGGTTTTTTCCTCTTCGCATCCCCAAAACCGCGTATACCAGCTCAAAATGTTTTCCGCCGGCACTGCAAGAAGGTCTATGCATGTCGAATCGAAATTACCGGATGCCTGTTTTATCGGTGTTCCGTGTCCGATATGTATAACTGTTTGTTCATTTCTGCGTTTTCTGAACCAATACGGATGAGAAAAAACAAACCATTTTGCTGTCGCCAAATAATATTTCAAGCGAAGCTTATCTCGCAGATTATAAGAGATTCTGCTTACAAAAACCACGTTCTTGGCCTTATGATGCTTTTTGCAGAAATCAACGTCTTTAACTATCCACACGAGCCTATATTTTCTGTTATATTTATTTTTCAAAAGATATTCATAAAAAGCACGAGGATTATCATCCATATCGCTCTCACATTCGAGAACGATAGTGTTTTTCAGCGGCAGACAAAGAGAAATTCCGTACCAAATCGGTTCGATCGAAGCCTTAATGCCATAATGCGAAACATAAGAAAATGCTTTTTTAATTTTTTTAAACATCATTCCGGTTCCCACTCGGTTAGTTGAGGCATAGCCTGGTCGCCCCAAGCGTGTCTGACCCATTCGAAATTATAAAACTCGGATTTAGCGTATATATTAAACGCAGCAGCGAGCGGAACGAAGTCGTGCCTTGCCTGCCCCCCCGCTCCATTCGGCTGGAACGCCACGATCTGCATAATGTACGGACCGGGAGCAATACGAGAGGTGTCCAGATCGAAATTCTTAACGGTAACGGTATTCGGATGCGCTTCAAATTCGGCAGTTGTGGCAGTTGCAACAGGAGTTCTGTCGCGGAGAAGAACAGTCATTCTGAAAGCGAGATTCTCAATATAATCACTGCATTCATAGGTAAGCGAGAATCTGAAATGACTTCCGAAGCGAATCGTATTCTCCTCGGCTTCAACGTCAAGAGCAGTCATCTTTATCTTTCCTGTTATCCAGGGATCGATTCCGCGTTTGGTAAAGTCATTATGCCGCTGAATTATTCCGTCTTCGCCGCCCATATAGATGGCAATACCTTCGTCAACGTCGCCGTCAAATATCATTCGTCCCTTGGAAAGAACGATAACTCTGTCGCAAAGCTGACGAATGGTATTCATGTTATGAGAAACGTAAAGGACAGTCCTTCCGTCCTCTTTTGCGGTCTGACGCATTTTGGTAAGGCACTTTTTCTGGAACGCCATATCGCCGACGGCAAGGACCTCGTCCATAATAACTATCTCGGAATCGAGATGCGCGGCGACCGAGAACGCAAGCTTAACGTACATTCCCGACGAATATCTCTTAACGGGGGTATCAATAAACTGCCTCACCTCCGAAAAATCGATTATCTCCTCGATCTTCTCGTCAATCTCTTTTTTCGACATACCGAGGATCGCGCCGTTCATATAAATATTTTCGCGTCCCGTAAGCTCAGGATGGAAGCCGGTTCCGACCTCAAGCATCGAGGCAACGCGTCCGTTAAGGGATATAGTACCCTTACTCGGTCCGGTGATTCGGGTTATGAGCTTCAGAAGCGTGCTCTTCCCTGCGCCGTTCTTACCGATGATTCCGACAGCCTCACCCTTTTTGACCTCAAACGATATTCCGTCGAGTGCCATAAACTTTTCGTTCGATACAGGGCGGCTCTTTTGACCGATTTTTGAAGTCGGATCCTCTTTTTTGCGAAGGCGCGCCGAGAGACGCTGAAGATCCTCTTTGAGGGTTGTACCTCCAATGGCACCGAGGCGGTACTGCTTCGAAACATTTTCACAGCGAATCATTATTTCACTCACGGTATTCCGCCTCCTTAAACTGTATCCGCAAAGTTCTTTTCAATGCGGTTAAATAGCAAAAGTCCGAAGAACGCGATAACAAGCGTGACCGCCCAACCGACAAAATAATACACGGGATCAAAGTATCCGGCACCGAAAACTCCGTACCTGAACGAAAGGATAGCGGGAGTAACGGGATTGAGGTTATAAAGACCTATGTACTTTGCGGGAATGAGAAGCAGACCGTATGCAACGGGAGTCGCGTACTGCCAGAGGTTAAGACCAAAGCCGACAAGCATCGAAAGATCGCGGTATTTGGTCGTAAGCGCGGAAATGATTATTCCAATACCCGTTGAAAGTATCATAAGCTGTATTATCGACAGCGGAACGAAGATGAAATGCCACGAGAAAATGAAATCAGCACTTCCCCCAATAATACAGCCGATGTACAAAACGATAAACATTACAAGCTGAATACCGAACGATATGAGGTTCGATATTGCCGTCGAGATCGGCATAGCGATTCGCGGAAAATAAACCTTTCCCATAATGTGCGCGTTAGCCAGGAACGTATAGCTCGTCGCCGAAACGACCGATGAGAAATAGCCCCAAAGGATCGTGCCGCTCATATAGAAAAGGAACGACGGCACGTTCGGTGCCGGATTCGCATCTGCGGTCGAAAGCTTCGCCAAGGTACCGAATATAACTGTATAAACAACCGTTGTGAAAAGCGGCTGAATTATTGCCCAAAGCGGGCCGAGAATCGTCTGCTTGTACTTCGACACAAAGTCTCTTTTAACGAAAAGAAGTATCATGTCCTTGTATTTAAGTGCTTCTCTCAGCTTCAGGTCAAATACTTTTTTGTCTGCCGAAACGACCGTCTTGAAGGCGGTATCAGACTTCTTGTTTTCTGTCATTTTTATGCCTTTCACTCTGTTTATTTCGTCTTTATGGGCGCGATAAGGTTTTTGTAACCCCATATTCCAAGCACCGAGAACAGGAAATACTTTATCTTGTCCTTTGCAGATAAAAGATTGTTACCAAGCGCTTTGCGCTGAGTACGGAACTCTTTTTTAACGAATTTTTGAGTTCCTTGCGGAACGCCGTCACCGACTGCGGTAAGAATTACGTCGAGAATATGCTTACGGGTCTTATATTCAAGCTCGCTGTCGCCCACCTGCATATAAAAATCGATATGATCGTTCAAGATTTCTATAAGAAGCTTAAATCGCTCCGGGCTGGGAGACAGGTGCATTATACTTCCGTTTCTTTGACGGTAAAGGCAACCGCAATAGGGAATTATCGCAAATTTGGAAACGCCGTAATATAGGCGCGGCATAAGATGTCTGTCCTCGTAAAC
Organism: Eubacteriales bacterium; assembly: GCA_045591885.1. GTDB lineage: Bacteria > Bacillota > Clostridia > Oscillospirales > CAG-272 > Colimorpha_A. The sequence continues at coordinate 36,232 of JAZNTT010000029.1, forward strand.
GATACCCTCTTTGTATCTCTTGCCCTCATATACTTCTCTTCTTGTGAGCTTTCCCCAAGGCGTGGCGATCATCGCGTTCGCACCGATCTCGTTGTCCTGAGATACAAGTGCATCTCGTCCGCTTACGATCCATTCCTGAGCGGGGCACTTATCGTAAATCGGCTCGCCCTCCTCGGTTATGAATCGACAGCCGCAGGCAACTACCTCCGCACCGGTCTCGATCATCTTGTTATAAAGCGTTTCGATCATGTCGGGGACAATAACGTCATCACTGTCGACCGAAACGATAAGCTCGCCCGTTACGTTATCAAGTCCTGTGTTGCGGGCACGGCTTACTCCGCCGTGATCGTTTCGCACGATCTTTATTCTGCCGTCCTCCGACGCAAGCTTTTGACAGATATCAAGTGTGCGGTCGGAGCTTCCGTCGTCAATTATTATTATTTCGAGATTCTTATAAGTCTGTTCCCTTACGCTGTTTACGCATTCGGCAATAAACCGTTCCACGTTATATGCGGGAATTATGACCGATACCTTTTCCATACTGTCACACCTTTTTTCTTATTGAACGATAGCCCTTTACGCCAAGCAAGCGGAAAAGAAAATACTTGAACTTTTCCTTTGCGTTCGGCGCATGCTTTTTCAAAAATTTATAGTGCTTCTTAAACTCGTTTACCGAATATTTATCAAGCCCCTCGGGAATCTCTCTTTTGCGGCAAGCCATAAGGATCTTGTCCGCGGCGTTCCTATGCACGTAGTATTCAAGGACGGTGTCGCCCTTTTCACGGTAAAATTCCGCGTGGTCAGCCCAGATATCGAAGAAGAACTTATACTCTCTTTCGCCCTCTTTGCGATGCATTATGCTGCCCTCTCTCTGGCGGTACTTGTAGCCGCAATAAGGGATTATAACGAACCTCTGAACGTCAAAATACAGGTACGGCATCAGGTGCATATCCTCGTATACAACGCCTTCCTTATAGCGTTTGCCGTCGTAGACCGCTTTTTTTGCAAGCTTTCCCCACGGTGCGGCAATCGCGGCGTTTACACCGACTCCGCTGTCTCGCGCTTCAAGTGCATCGCGTCCGCTTAAAACACGCTCGGCGGGCGGAGGATAATCGCCGATATGCCCGCCGTCCTCACTCATATACGAGCATCCGCAGGCAACAACGTCGGCATTATGCTCTTTTAGCTTGTTATAAAGCGTTTCTATCATATCAGGGGCAATAACGTCGTCGCTGTCGACCGACATTATATAGCCGCCGGTTGCATTGTCAAGACCTGCGTTGCGCGCACGGCTCACCCCGCCGTGATTATTCTGCAATACCTTTATTCTGTCGTCTTCAACGGCAATCCTTTGACAGATATCAAGCGTGCCGTCGGAGCTTCCGTCGTCAACTATAATTATTTCGAGGTTTTTATAGGTCTGCTCCCTTACACTGTTAACGCACTCGGCAATAAACCGTTCAACGTTATACGCGGGAATTATGACCGATACCTTTTCCATATCATTCCTCATCAATAAACGAATATATCTTCTCGACCTCGCTTGAATTTCCGTAATCTGTGCTCATACAGTTTTCAGAGAGCATCATCATAAGCTCGCCGTCGAAGAGAAGCGCAGCAATGCCCTCTGCACAAGCGCGGTTTTCAAGCGGAACGATGATTCCGTCAAAGCCGTCCTTAAGCTGGCTTTGTGCAGTCGCAAAATCGGTAATGACAACCGGCTTGCCGAGGATCTGTGCCTCAAGCACCGCTACCGCCTTGCCCTCATACAGGCTCGGCTGAGCGTATACGTCGCAGGCATTTATATAAGGGTACGGATTCGCCTTAGACCCAAGGAGAATGACCGTTTCCTCCATACCGTACTTTGCAATATTTGCTCTTATCTTTTCTTCTTCCGTTCCGCCGCCAAGTATGTACCATCGGAAATCGGCGCCGAGCTTCTTCATCTCTGACGCTATTATCGGAACAGACACAAAATTTTTCTGCTCGTGAAGCCGTCCGCATGATACGATAACGGGCTTGTCCGTCTTTATCTCGTCCTGGCTTTCAAGAGCCGACTTGCGGATAGCATCGGGGGAATAAATATTGTCAATACGAACAAGCTTGTCTCCGAGTGTCGGGAACTTCGTCAAGAACGCCTTACTTACCGACTCGGATATTGACACGATTCCGTCGTACTTTTCCCACATTCTCGTCTCCGACTCGGTGTCAAAATCGAGGAAGGAGTAGTCCGTGTGTATCCACGCAAGCTTCTTTTTACCGACACACTTTTCGATTCCGAAATAGTGAGGGGTCAGAAAGCTTATAACGAGATCGTATTCGGTTTCTGAGATCTTCGGCATATATTTTTTCGTGTACTTATGACTGTATTCGACCTCAACGCCGACGGGATTGTTCAAGCTGTTCTTTTTCGTAAAGGCTTTTGCGCGCATTTTGCCGACAAACCGTCCGAACGCAACCCCGAAGCAGCCCTTTTTGATGACCTCACCGATCGGCACGCCGAGGCAGGTGTACTCCTTGATCTCGGGGAGCAGATTCACGCCATCGGGTATAAGTCCGAAAAGCTCTCCGTCGTGCTTCATCAGAAACAGGTCGACCTGATATTCACTTTTATCAAAAGCGGAAAGAAGCCCAATAAGCGCTCTTTCCGCGCCGCCGATATACATCGCGTGCGAAAGAACCAATACCTTTTTCATTTCTTTTTCCTTTTCAGAAAGTCGAGGCAATGCTCGCCGAAGGTTCGGCGGAGCTTGCGCGTTATCTTAACGCGGAATCGGACCCATCCGTTTATCCAGCTCGACGAATAGTGATGTATCGAAATTGTCTTGTCAGTGATCGTTAAGATCCCCGTTGAGTAGAACATCGGACACATGTATTCCGACGGCAAAATTCTTATATTGCCGGGCAAAAGCTGATCCTTGTTTTCCTTCTCGAAGCCGTATTTGTAGAGCGAACGGGTATTACGAACGGGACATGGCGTAAGGTCGAAGCTTCCGTCCTCTTTTACGAATGTTTGACCCTCGTAATCGTCCATCATCGTCTTTACTGCCGCATTTCCCTGCTCGGCACCGAAGCCGAGACCCGACGCGACGGTTATTCCGTCCGACTCGATTGCGAAAAACGCCTCGTGTTCAAGCAGAAAATCTATATTCTTTATAATCTCAACGTCGGTATCGAGATAGATGCCGCCGTTTTCATATATAATTTTCAAGCGCGCGTAGTCGCTGACGAACGCCCACTTTTTCATTTCAAACGCCTGTCTTACATAAAGCGGACAAGACTCAATGTCAAAATTTGTCTCATTCCAGAGAATGATCTCATAGTCGGGGCAATATTTTTTCCAGCTTCGCAGGCACTTTTTACCGAGATGCGGCAGCGGATTACCGCCAAACCATACGTAATGAATCTTCTTCGGTATCATTTTATTACCTCGGTAGTTTTTCTGACGACCTCGTTTCGGTCAAAGTTCGCTTCAACGTGCGCCCGTCCTCGTTTGCCCATCTTTTCTCTTTCGTCTCTATTCATAAGGCAAACGCGCTTCATCGCTTCATAAAGCAACTCACCGTCGCGAACGGGGCAAACAAATCCGCTTTCACCCGAGACGACTGCCTCGCGGCAACCGTAAACGTCGGTCGTCACAAGCACGCGCCCGATCGCCGCGCCCTCGAGAAGCACGTTCGACATTCCCTCGTGATAAGACGGAAGAACAACCGCATCACACGATTTGTAAAGCGATGCCACGTCGGTTATGAAGCCGAGATAGTTAATAACTCCCTTTTCGTGAAGCTCGTTTACTGTCTGCTCATAGGAATCCTCAAATATTCCCGCAACGTGTAATTCAAATTTGTCACCAAACTCGCTTTTCAGCTTCTTCGCGGCGTAAAACAGCTCGTCCACGCCCTTTTCCTTCATGATTCGACTGACGAACGCAAATTTTACAGTATCGCCCTCGGGCATAGGAGTGAGCGGAAAAGCATCAAGATCGACCCCTGCGCCGCTGAACACAACGGCTTGATCCCTTTTAATTATCTTCTTGCTTACGAAGTGGTCGCGGTTACCCTCGTTTTCAAAGAAAACGGCTTTCGCCTTTTTCGCCGCCCAACGGTACATGGTCGAAACGACGGTCTTAAGTCCCTTGCGGTAAAAGGCGCTTCCAAGTCCCTGAACGTGCAAATAATACGGCACGCCAAGCTTTCGGCAGGCGTAACCGCCGTAGATATTCGGCTTGATCGAGTAGGTTATCACCGCATCGGGATCGACCTCTTTGATGATTTTCTTGTACTGCTTGTAAAGCTTCAGGTCGCTTATCGGATTGATCCCGCGTCTGTCAACGTCGGCATAAACTATATCGCAGCCGAGCTTTTTAAGCTCCTCTTCTCCGCCGTGAGGCACACATGCGGTTACGGATGCATTCTTCAGAAGCTCACGCAAAAGCGCTCCGCGGTAAATAACGAGCATTCCGCCGTTATTAGATATTATAAGATAACGCATTATAGCTGAACACTCCTTTCTTACATCACACTTGTAGGCATACATTGTTATTATATAATATAAAAACTATATTGTCAAGACGCGCTGCGCACACAATAATAATGTAACATTGTTTTGTAACTACACACCTCAGGGACCCCCAAGACTCCTTGCATTCGCTTTGGGGAACCTCTACCAAATGCGAGTCTTGAGACCATCTCTGTTCGTCCGATTTTTCTGATTCATTCTTTACTCTCTATCATTTAAAAAACCCACCTGCAAGTCAGGTGGGTTTCATCACTGTTCATCTTTCTTTTGATTTGATTTTGCGATCATTTTTATTATCTTGACCGTCTTTCCGAGTCTGTTAAAGAGAATATCAAACGCCCTGTATATCCATCCGAACGGGAGAAGCCACCATCTTGAAAAAAACGGATTATACTTCTTCATATACTCAACTCCCGGGAAAATCCTGCTAATAAGATAACCGAATTTACCCTTTTTGCGAATACCCTTCTCGACTCTGCCCTCACCGGATATATTGAACATATTAAGCATAAACGCCTGCAGAAGCGTCCGCATCTCGTCCGAAAGCTTACAGATATCAAAGCTCTCGACCTCGTCGAATATCTCGCGCACAAGCTCTCGGCAATCGCAGTCGAATTTCCAAACGTCAAGCTTGCTTAACTCGTTTTCTATATATGCAAAATCAAGATTCGGCTTCTTATTCAGATATACGAACACGTCAATAAGATGACGCGCACCAATGCTCTCGCTGAAAGCAAAATGCTTGTATGCATGCAAAACGATATATATATAGAAATCCTCATCCGTAAAGTGATAGCCGAAATTACTATCGTCATTCTTTACAAGGCGATCCTTCACGTCACTATAATAGCTTCTGAACACGGGCCTTTTTTCTCCGTAAAGCTCAACGTGCATCTCGTAATTGAATATAGGCTTTTTTTGATATACGTCGTGAAATCCTTCGTTATAATGCTCTATTGAATATCCCCGAGACACGAAATAATCTCTTACATACTCTCGATACGCACCGTCAAAAAAAATATCGTTATCCGACATCTGACGGAGTCCAAGCTTCGGATACATATCCTTCAAAATTGCACCCTTGAGCGGCATATACCATATACCTTTTTCTTCGAGATGTGCCAAAATGACCTCGCGCTCAGTGTCGAGCAGAATATTCTTGCGGACAGACATCGCACGCGCCTGAGCGAAAGCGTCAAGAACGGGCGCATTTTCATCCGTTTTTTCAATACCCAGCTTGTCGATTCCCTCGCTGACGAGCGAGGCAAGACCGTTATACGCGCTTATCTTGTATATCCCCGCGAGCGACACAGTGCTTGTATCGACCTTTTCACCGCCGCGCCCCGTAAGTGCGCAGACGCAAAGCCTAAGCATATCGCAGGCAGCGTTTATTCTTTTATTTTCCTTATCCATCTTTTGATCTTCCGTCCCGCTCTTATAATAAAGTGCCTCAGGTGATAGGTCGTATTCCAGAGAACACTGTAAAAACGATATGCCCTGTTCCTATTAGCATCGATCATCTTACCTTTTCTGTAAATATGCGTCACAACGCCTATCATTCTTCCGTTTTCAACACGCTCAAGAAAATACGTGTTGTCACCGCGCATAAGGCAATAGCCGTCCATCACCTTGACACATCTGTGCAAAACGTGTGTCCCATCAGGGCGTATATAAAGCACGATATCGTATTTCTTGACACCGTCCTTTATCGGTGACAGCATAACGTGCGTCCGACGTTCAAACAGCAGCGGCTGCATCGAGCAACCCACGGTAAAAAACGTCACACTTCTGCCGTTTTCAAGCTCCTCTTTCAGCGTCGTATGCTTCGTTTCGGGGGTGAAATTTTCTGTCATATATCAAGCACACCCGCATCCTTGAGTTGAGAAATAAATGACGTAGCAGCAGTGGCGGCAGTTGCTTCGTCAATTCCGTATTCTGCAATAAGCGCGGAAATCACGTTATTTTCGTCAGTTTCCTTTTCGAGCCGGCGAAAAATGAACGCACCCGTATCGTTCAAACGTATCATTCCGCGAAATTTTGTCGTCATCTTTCCGATAGCGACAACTACGTTCTCTCCGCCAACCGAGTGTAAAACAAATCCATCCTTGATTTTCATATCAGTTCCCCTTCATTCCGTTATACGCGACGCGTGCAGCGTCGTCGTCCATATTGCAGTAAAGGTTATATATCGGTACGTTTTTGATTATCTTGTCCATCATCGCCATAAAGGCGGCAAGATCTGCCCCGTTTTGCGGCAACAGCACTTGATGGAATATCTGTCCGACGGCATCATGCGAGGTCGCAGGCGCGATCTCATTTTTTTCGCCTCTGCGAAGTATACACATTCCGCGAACAGGAGCACTCATATTGCAGCCGAGAAGCTCCTTGCCGCGCCACGGCGTACCGTGAGCTGTCAAAACTCCGTCTTTATAAGTAAAATAGGGCTTGTCACCGTTAAGAACAACAGCGCGGTCGCCAAACACCTTTTGCCATAAGCTAATATGTGTCGACTTTCCAACACCGCTCTTTGCCATAAAGACGAATGCCTCGCCGTCTACAGTGACTACCGCCGAATGTATTAGCATAACACCGTACTTCACGAGTGCTCGCGTCGCGGCGCGGTGAATACAGGTTCCCTCGCATATAGCGAGCGGAAACTCTCCGTTAGTCAGCTTGTTTTCCGCCTCGATCTCCTCGTCGGTAGCCGAGACAGTAATAATCGGCGTCTCATCCGTCAGATATTCGTCACATATTGCGCGAATATGCCCGTATTTGTGTATAACGCGGACGGGAACACCCGCCAAAGATACGCAAAGCTCCATAATACCACCATTTTTTCATAGTTATACTTATTATAACACAGCCGAATAAAATAAACAATAGCGAATTAAAAAATAAAGCAAAAAGCAAGAACGATCACTCGTTCTTGCTTTATAACCTTAATTTTCCCAGGGCTTAGCGGAGGGGAGATAGTTTCTCGGATTAACGGGCTTGCCGTTGATCCGCACCTCAAAATGAACGTGAGGGCCGGTAACACGTCCCGTTGTACCCATCGTTCCTATCATCTGTCCCTTGTAAACCTTATCGCCAACCTTGACGTCGATTCTGTCCATGTGTGCGTATCTGGTCTCAACGCCGTTTTCATGAGCGATCTTAACAATTAGTCCGTATGTTCCGCTATACGAAGCGAAGGTTACGACTCCGCCGTCCGCAGCGTAAAGCGAAGTACCTCGTGCCGCCGCGATGTCGATCGCCTTGTGGTATGCTCCCGCATCGTCAAGTCCTTCACGGTTAACACCGAATCCGGAGGTTATAACGAATCTGTCAAGAACAGGCCACATGAACGAGCCGGTCGGAGCAGTCGAAGGATAATTCTTAGTACCTACGATCATGATACGAGCAGTCGGTTCGGAAATTACGTTTGAGGAAACGAGAGTCTTCGAAACCTCAACACCGTCTATATAAGCTATTTCGTATACGTTTTCGGCAATTCCGTTTTCGCCCGCGACAGTCACCTTGCTCTGTCCGATGTAAAGCTCGTCGGTCTCTACGGTAATTGTATCGAAAGGAACGATCTCGGAATAAGTTTCTATAACGCAAGTCTTGAATTCAATTGAAGAATTAAGCTCACCGAGATTGAACGAGAAATCGAACTTGGGAAGCTCGGTCGCCGCCTCATTCTTAAGCATACCGAACGCAAAATTTTTATCTGCGTAGAGCAGATTAAGCGCTCCGTCCGCAGTCACTCTGTTCGAAGCGTCGCCGTCATCGGTCTCATCATGGTCGCTTACGTTAAGAATGGAACGGCAAAGCGTTTCGGGCTTCGTCACTCTGTCAGATCGGCAGATCTTCGACGTGATTGCAAAATCCGTCGTAAGCTCAACGAAATCAGCAACGTCGTCCTTTTCAAGAACGCTGTCTATAATGTGTTCTCTGAAATGCTCAACAACCTGCTCTGCTTCGGAATATGTAGCGCAGAAGCCGATCTCAATACCCTTCATTGATATGCAATATGCACGGACGTAATCGGTTAAACATTCCTTGTAAAGGATCTCCGCACACTCGCTCGCATTCACTTTCTTAGCGCTCGAAAGCATAAAGGAGCAGGTTATTTTCATGTCGGTTCTGTCGGATATACCGTTTTCAACGTGAAGCTTTTCAAGAAGCGCAAGAGCGCGGTTGAACTCGCTTCGGCTTCCGACCTTGCAAACCGCCTCACCGTCGACGTAAACAACGCCCGACGTACCCGCGGAAACTATAGCGGCACTTGAACCGAGAAGAATTGCGATAGCAGACACCGCCGCAATGATCCTGCCGTTGCGCGTTTTTATCGCATTTCCAAGAAACGTACAGACGCCGCTCAGCTTTTTATTCAGCTTTTTGAGTATGGCGCGAAGGTCCATTTCGGTGGTTCTCCTTTCGTAAAAATCATTTTCGCCAATTAACCCAAATACTATCTTACCACAAAAAATACAAGAAATCAAGGTTTTTTGTGATTTTTGCTGATATGTCAGTATTTTACAGCCGATTTTAGCCGTTTTTATGCGTTATATTGAAGGATTTTCTCCGTTTTTGAACCTAAAATGAATTTTTCCCGTCAGCATGGATTGCTTCACATTTATATAATATGCGGCTTTTTAGAGCGCGTCACCGACGGGCTTTTGCCGCCTGCATAAATACTTGCCGCGTTATTTGTAGGGCGGGGGCTTGCTCGGAACCCCCAAAACTCGCGTTCGCTCGTTTCGGGGAACCCCACGTGCTCCCGCCTCCCGCAGGTCGAATGACCTGCGGAAAGATACAACATTGTTTTAAAACGGCGGGAGTAAACCCCCGCCCTACGGCGTGCCACAGATTTACCATCGCACAAACACAATGGAAGGCAAAACAAGATCCCTCAAACCAAAAACGGCGGACACTTCCGCCGTTTTTCACTTATTCTCGTAATTCAAAAATTCCTTGTAGACCGCGTTTTTGGGAAGCCCCCTATCCTTTGCCGCCGCTTTTACAGCCGACATCTTGTCGAGTCCCATTTTGTCAACGTAATAAATAACGTGCTCGGGCAGAGTCATATCGACCCAGAACGCATCGCCGCTATCCTTTCTGCCGTCAACGACGATGACAAACTCCCCTCTCGGCTCGGTCTTTTCAAAATGCGCTAAGGCATCACCGAGGGTGAAACGAAGGACCTCCTCGTTCCGCTTCGTAAGCTCACGGCAAAAAGCCGCCTTGCGATCGCGCCCAAAGGCGTCAGCCATCATAGCAACAGTTTCGGTAAGACGGTGAGGCGCTTCGTAGAAGATAATGCTCCGCTCCTCGCCCGAAAGCGTGTTAAGGCGCTCTTTTTTAGCGTTGTCCTTCCCCTCAAGGAAGCCCTCGAAGACGAATCGGCGCGTCGAAAGCCCCGAAAGCGCAAGCGCGTTTACCGCAGCACAGGCGCCGGGGACTGCAACGACGTTTATTCCGTTTTCCGCGCAAAGACGAACGAGATCCTCGCCGGGATCGCTTATCGCAGGCGTTCCGGCATCAGTCACAAGCGCACAGCTTTCGCCGTTTTTGAGACGCTGAAGTATCATTTCGCCCGCAGAGCGCTTCGTATGCTCCTCATAGGTAACACAGGGCTTCTTTATCTCATAAGCAGAAAGAAGCTTCGCTGTTACTCTCGTGTCCTCTGCGGCAATAAAGTCGCACTCCGTCAAGGTCTTGACGGCGCGATAGGTCATATCGTCGAGATTTCCTATCGGCGTTGCGACAAGATAGAGCGTCGACGGTAAAATTTTGTTCTTCTCGGTATCGGACATAGTCTTATCCTTTCATCCAATTTCCGTTATCGTAGATGTATTTGCAGTCGTCACTTTCGTTACCGTTTCCGTCGGTCAGAATAAGCGGTCTCATCACGTTAACGCCGCTTTTTCCGCCCTTTTTGGCAGAAACGAGAACAAGGCATGGCGCGTGAGATACACTTTGAAAAACGAAGCAAATATTCTTCGGCTCAAGCTTGCTTTCACGAAGTGCAGAAATGAGATCCGTCAGCCGATCGGGACGGTAAACGACGTAAGCATCTCCGCCGTATTTAAGCATACACGAAGCCGCATAGCAGAGGTCGCCTATATCGCCGTTAAGCTCGTGACGCGCGGCGTATTTGCCGTCGTCCTCGTTGCGCTTTCCGCCGCCGACCTTCATGTACGGCGGATTCATAAATACCGCGTCACATTCGGTCTTAAAATCTCTTGCGTCGGTGCATACCGCCTCGACAACACCGTCAAGACCGTTCAAAGCTGCGTTTCTTTCAGTAAGAGACGCGTAATACTCCTGCACCTCAAGAGCAAATATTTTCTTAAACTTACCCCTCTCTGCAAGCAGAAGCGAGATTATACCGCTTCCCGACCCTATCTCGGCGGCAATACCCGTTTTTTTGCCCTTTATGAATGCAGAAAGAAGATAAGCGTCGGTGCCGTAGGTAAGTCCTTTTTTGTTCTGAATTAGCTTGATGCCGTCATTTACCTCGGTCAAGCTTTCGTTTTCAAAAATATCGGTCATTGAAAGAGATCTATTGCCTTTCCGAAGGCGGGAAGCGAGCGCCTTACCGTCTCTTCGGAAACACAGTAAGAAATGCGCAAATATCCGGAACAGCCGAAGCCGTCACCGGGAACGAGAAGAAGCCCAAGCTCCTTTGCCTTCTCGCTGAATTTCACGGCGTCACCGCCGGGTGCTTTCACGAAAAGATAAAACGCGCCGTCGGGAACGACACAGCTGTAACCCATAACGGTAAGCGCGGCGTATAGATTATCACGGTTTTTCCTGTAAACGGTAAGATCGCTCACCTGACCCGTGCAGGAGGCAACGACCTTCTGCATAAAGGTCGGGGCGCAAACGTAGCCAAGCGATCTACCCGCGCCGCATATAGCGAAGTAAAGCTCGTCAATATCGCTGACCCCGTCGGGAAGCGCGATATAACCGATTCGCTCACCGGGAAGCGAAAGCGACTTCGAGTAGGAGTAGCAAATGACGGTGTCGGAGTAAATATCGGGAATGTACGGAACGCTCTTACCGTAGGTAAGCTCGCGGTACGGCTCGTCGGAGATTATGTATATCGGGTGACCGTATTCCTTCGATTTTGCTCTCAAAAGCGAAGCCAACTCCGAAAGCGACCTTTCGCTGTAAATAACGCCCGATGGATTGTTCGGAGAATTGATGATGACTCCTTGCGTTTTTTCATTTATCAGCTTCTTGATTTCGGGAATATTAAGTTCAAAATTCTCGGTGTCCGCATCGGCAACGAGAAGCTTACCGCCGTTATTTTCGGTAAAAACCCTGTATTCGGGGAAGAACGGCGCCTGAACGATAAATTCGTTATTTTCACCGCTGACGAGCGCACGAACGGTAATACATAGAGAAGCTGCCGCGCCGCAGGTCATATATATCTTGTCGGGCGAAATTTTCGCGCCGTAACGCACCGCAAGATCATCAGCTATCGCCTTTCGGGTAGCAGCATCACCCTGCGCCGACGAATATCCGTGAAGCGAGCAGGGGTCACTTTCTGCAAGTATCTTTCCCATTTCGGACAAGACCGCCTGCGGAGGAGGAGTGGAGGGATTGCCCAAGCTGAAATCGAAGACGTTTTCATCGCCTATCTCTTTTTTCAGCTTCTTTCCGTATTCAAAAAGCTCTCTGATCGACGACGGCGCCGATCCGAGACGGTACATTTCGGAATTGATCATAAGAACCACCTGAATCACTTAATAAAAACATAATAGCACTTTTTTCTCATTTCGTCAATAAAAATTGCTTTAGTCTATTGAAATTGTTTGATTTATGTTATATAATATGATATTATAGTAAAATTTTTCTAAAAACCAACCCGATCGGGAGAACACAATGAGCGATCTTACAAAAGTCAGAGCAGAAATAAACGAAATAGACAAGGAAATGGCAAAGCTCTTTGAACGCCGTATGAGGGCGGCAGAGCAGGTCGCCGCTCACAAAAAAAGTGTCGGCATGCCTATTCTCGACGAAAAGCGTGAGCGCGAGGTCATAACGCGCAACTGCGAGTACGTTTCCGACCCCGTAATAAAAGAGTATTACGTCAATTACATATCCGAAACGATGAAGATATCAAGAGCGTATCAGAACCGCCTTATGAACGGAATGAAGATCGCATATTCGGGCACAGTCGGTGCCTTTGCACATATCGCGGCAGGCAAGATCTTTGGGGTCGGTGAAAGAGTTGCGTTCGGCAACTTCACCGAAGCGTATAACTCCGTCGTCTCCGGCGAATGCGACTGCGCAGTCCTTCCGATGGAAAACAGCTACGCAGGAGACGTCGGACAGGTAATAGATATGCTCTTCTCAGGCCCGCTTTACGTTAGCGGCGTATACGATCTTCCCGTTGTCCACGATCTCGTTGCGATTCCCGGTGCGGTCAAGAGTGAAATCAAAAAGGTAATAAGCCACCCGCAGGCGCTCAGCCAGTGCGCGAATTATATCAGAAACAACGGCTTCGAGCAGGTGCAGTACGAAAACACCGCAATGGCGGCAAAGGCAGTAAGCGAAATGGCAGACAAGACCGTCGGTGCTATCTGCTCCGAGGAATGTGCCGAGATATTCGGTCTTACAGTGCTTGAAAGACACATAAACGAAAGCCGTTCGAACACGACGCGCTTCGGAGTATTCACCCGCGCGCCTATCGACCACGGCATAAAGGAAGCACCCGAAAACCGCTTCATACTGATGTTCACTGTCCGCAACGAAGCCGGATCGCTCTCCGAAGCGATAAACATAATCGGACGTCACGGCTATAACATGACAACACTTCGCTCGCGCCCGATGAAGGAGCTTCTTTGGAGCTACTATTTCTACGTCGAATGTGAAGGCACGCTCACCGAAAAGGAAGCAAAGGTGCTGAAGGACGAGCTGTCCTGCTTCTGCGACCGCCTCAAGATCGCAGGCGCATACAAAACGAAAACCCTTTAAGGAATATTTATGAACACGATAAAAGTAAACCTCGGCGAAAACAGCTATAACGTATACGTCGGTGGGGGTCTGATAAACGAGGCAAAAAATCTCTTTAACCTCGACCGCAAGGTTCTGATCGTAACCGACGACGGAGTTCCGACCGAATATTCAAAGGCAGTTGCCGAGCAGTGTAAGGAAGCATATATAGTAACCGTGCCGCAGGGCGAGGGATCAAAAAGCATCGAGACGCTTTCCCTGCTCCTCTCCGAAATGCTGAATAACGGCTTCAACCGAAATGACTGCGCAGTCTCGGTCGGCGGAGGTGTTGTCGGAGACCTTACCGGCTTTGCCGCATCCTGCTATATGAGAGGTATCGACTTCTACAATATACCGACAACGGTCCTCTCGCAGGTCGACTCGTCCGTCGGCGGAAAAACGGGAATCAACTTCGGCGGAGTAAAAAACACAGTCGGCGCGTTCAAGCAACCGAAGGGAGTTGTCGCGGACATAAACACCCTCGCATCGCTCCCCGACCGCCAAATTTCAAACGGACTTTGCGAAGCGCTCAAAATGGCGGCAACCTTCGACTCCGAGCTGTTTGAGATATTCGAAAACGAGATCCCGACAGAACAGCTTGAAAAGATAATCGCAAAAAGCGTTGAAATAAAAGTAAAGGTCGTCGAAGAGGACGAAAAGGAATCAGGGCTGCGCCGCGTGCTGAATTTCGGACACACGGTAGGTCACGGAATCGAATCGCTCGGACTCGGATATTACCACGGCGAGTGCGTCGCGCTCGGAATGATACCGATGTGCGGAGAGGGCGTAAGGGAACGCCTGATCCCGATACTCAAAAAGCTGAACCTCCCGACAGAATCGGATTTCGATATCGATAAAGCGTTCGAGGCAGTCTCGCACGATAAAAAATCGACCTCCTCGGGAATAAACGCAGTATTCTGCGAAAAGATCGGCACGTATACGGTGAAAAAAGTAACGCTAAATGAGCTGAAAGAGCTTACAGAAAACGCTAAAATTTATTGAAGCACAAAACACCTTCTCCTGAGGGAGAAGGGGGACCACGAAGTGGTGGATGAGGAGTAAATTCCCTTTTTAGACACCTCATCCGTCCGAGGTTTACCTCTTAGACACCTTCTCCCACTGGAGAAGGCGGCGGGAGCAAGCCCCCGCCCTACTGTGAAGCTTCTAACCATCTCCGATAAAAAGGACCAAAACCATGAAAAACACATTTGGAAACAATCTTCATATAACCCTCGGCGGCGAAAGCCACGGTGACTCGCTCTTCGCAGTCCTCGACGGTCTGCGTCCGGGAACGGTGATAGACGAAAGCTATATCGCATCGCGTCTTACTCTCCGCCGTCCGTCGGGCAATATATCGACGCCCCGTAAGGAAGCCGACGAATTCAAAATAATCAGCGGCGTATACGATGGCAAGGCAACGGGAACTCCCCTCTGCATAATTATCCCGAATACCGCGAAGAAGAGCGCAGACTACGATGAAACGCGCTATCTTCCCCGCCCATCACACGCAGATTATTCCGCATTCTTAAAATACGGCGGCTATCAGGACCACCGCGGAGGCGGACATTTTTCGGGCAGAGTTACAGCCGCGCTCGTCGCGGCAGGCGCTATCGCACAGCTTGCGCTTGAAAACGAGGGAATAAAGATCGGTACACACATAAAGAATATCGGTCCCGTAACCGACCGCGATTTTGAAGACCTCGAAAACGATATAGCATACCTCTCCGATAAGACCTTCCCCGTGCTCTCCGAAGAGTCGGGCGAGGAAATGATAAACGAGATCGAAAAAGCAAGAAACGACCTCGACAGCATCGGCGGAACGCTCGAAACCGCCGTCATCGGAATGAAGGGCGGCTACGGCGAGCCGTGGTTTGATACCTGCGAGGGTATGCTCTCTCACGCACTATTCTCGATCCCCGGCGTAAAGGCAGTCGGTTTCGGCATAGGCGAAGGATTCGGCACCATTCGCGGAAGCGAGGCAAACGACGCTTTCACTTACGAAAACGGCAAGGTATTTACAAAAACGAACAACAACGGCGGAATCAACGGCGGAATCACAAACGGTATGCCGATAACCTTCACGGTAACCGTCAAGCCCACGCCGTCGATCGCCAAGGAGCAGTCGACAGTCGATCTCAAAAACCGTGAGAACAAAACTCTCTCTGTTCACGGCAGACACGACCCCTGTATCGTACACCGCGCGGCATCGGTAGTAAACGCCGTCACCGCACTCACACTTCTTGACCTGATTTACACGCGCGACGGAAACGCGCCGAAAGGAAATATATGAAATACGGACTTATAGGCGAAAAGCTCACACATAGCTTTTCCCCCGAGATCCACGAAAAATTAGGCGACTACCCCTACGAGCTTCTTGAGCTTAGCAAAGAAGAGATCTGCACTTTTATGACCGAAAAGGACTTTTCGGCAATAAACGTAACGATCCCCTATAAAAAGGAAGTCATTCCCTACCTCGACGAAATAAGCGAGGAAGCGAAAAAGATAGGCGCGGTCAATACCGTCGTAAACCGCAACGGAAAGCTTTACGGCTACAATACCGATTACATGGGAATGTCGCGTCTCATTATGCGCGTAACAGACGGTAAAAAGCTCAGCGGCAAGGTGCTCATTCTCGGCACAGGCGGGACTGCTGTCACCGCAAGAGTCGTCGCACGCGACCTCGGAGCCGACGAGGTAATTACAGTCAGCCGTACCAAAACCGATGAAACGGTTACTTACGCAGAGGCAATCGAGCTTCACCCCGACGCGTCGTTTATCATAAACTGCACGCCTGTCGGAATGTATCCGAACGATTTTGAAAGCCCGATAGACCTCAAAAATTTCACTCAGCTTTCGGGCGTAATCGACGCAATATATAACCCTCTCCGCACGCCTCTTATCCGTCAGGCAAAGAAGCTATGTATACCTGCCGAGGGCGGTCTGTATATGCTCGTTTCCCAAGCAGTTGCCGCTTACGGATACTTCTTCGATACCGAAGCGCCGACGGAGCTTTGTGACCGCATATATAACGAGGTGCTTCTCGAAAAGGAGAATATAGTCCTCGTCGGTATGCCGTCCTGCGGAAAATCGAGCATAGGCAAAGCGCTCTCTGTCACTCTGCGCCGTCATTTCTACGACAGCGACGAGCCGATAGCAGAGGACGCGAATATGTCTATTCCCGAAATTTTCCTGCGCTACGGAGAGACGCATTTCCGCTATCTCGAAACGAAATCAATAAAGAAGCTGTCAAGCGGAATCTGGAACGCAGTCATCGCAACGGGCGGAGGTGCCGTTATCCGCGAGGAAAACGTCGATATGCTGAAAGCAAACGGACGCCTTATATTCATCGACAGATCCTTAGAAAACCTTACCCCGACCCCCGACCGTCCTCTTTCGGGCGATATGGATTCACTTCGCCGCCGCTACGAGGACAGATACCCGATATATACGTCGGTCTGCGACGACGCGGTTGACGGAAACGGCACGGTCGCGGAGGTCGCGTCAAGTATAATCAAGCTTCTGAAAGATAAACAATGAAAATACAGATAGAAAATACAACCTACTCGGGTGAAATATCCGCGCCGCCCTCTAAAAGCGCCGCACACAGACGGCTCATCTGTGCCGCCCTCGCAAACGGAAAAAGCGTCATTCACGGCATTTCCGAATCGGAGGATATGAAGGCGACGATCGACTGTATAAGGGCGCTCGGCGCAACGGTCGAAAAGAACGGCGACACAGTAACCGTCATAGGTTGCGACCCGAAAAACCGCGAAAAAGCAACCCTTAACTGCCGCGAAAGCGGAAGCACGCTTCGCTTCTTCGTTCCGATCTGTCTGCTTTCGGATAAGGAAGCAACCCTTAACGGAAGCGAGCGCCTGATGTCGCGTCCCCTTGAGCCGTATGAAGAGATATGCGTCGCTCAGGGAATGGACTATATACTGACAGAAAATAACCTGACCGTCAAAGGACCGATTACAAGCGGACATTTCCGCCTGCGCGGCGACGTGTCGAGCCAATTTATAAGCGGACTTATGTTCGCGCTTCCCCTCTGTGACGGCTTCAGCGTAATTGAACTGATACCGCCCGTTATGTCGGCATCGTATATCGCAATGACGGTCGAGGCGCTGAAGGAATTTGGCGTCCGCGCCGAAGTCACCGAGGACAACATGATAATAATTCACGGCGGTCAAAAATATAAGCCGACCAACTGCGTAGTCGAGGGCGACTGGTCAAACGCCGCGTTTTTCCTTGCCTTAAACACCCTCGGCTCTGATATCGAAATAAACGGTCTGCGCCGTCATTCGCTTCAGGGCGACGAGGTGATAATAAAGCTGCTCGGTAAGCTCTCGCGTACCTGCCCGACGATAGACGTATCCGATTGTCCCGACCTTGCCCCTATCCTTATGGCGACCGCAGCGGCTCTTAACGGCGTACACCTAACGAATACCGACCGCCTGAAGATCAAGGAGTCGGACCGCGGCGAAGCAATGGCAACCGAGCTTCGTAAGCTCGGCGTGACAGTTACCGTCGGCGATAACGAAATAACAGTCACCGCCCCCGAATCGCTCACCGCACCGAAAGAACCTCTCTGCGGACATAACGACCATAGAATCGTTATGGCGTCCGCCGTCATTCTTTCCCTTGTCGGCGGCGAGATCGACGGCTGCGAGGCAGTAAGTAAGTCCTTCCCCGATTTCTTTGAGATTCTCAGCTCATTAAAATAACTGTCAAAAGCATATCAAAATCTTAGCAACCTCCCAATGTCCGCCCGAGATTCCGCCGCGCTTACGCTTGGCGCCGCTTCGCGGTTCGACTGCGCGCCGCCGTCACCCTAATCGCGACCCCCCAAAAGCTCATTACATTCGCTTCGGGGAACCCCTCACCGCAAGTCGAATGAGTCTGGCGGCGCTCCGCTCAGAATGACGCGGGCGGCCGAAAGAGGTTTTCAAAGGGGAAAACGTGTGAAAATTTGCGAAGGCAAATTTTCATCGGTTGTCACCTTGGTGCCGTGCTTTGGTCACCTTTCTTGGGCAAGCAAGAAAGGTGAGAAAAAAGAAAAATCTTATGATACGGCGGGAGCAAGCCCCCGCCCTACGAATTACATTCCGCAAACCAACAAATCATAGGTAAAAAATGAAACTCACAAAAAACACAAACATTCTGATAATAGGCCTTGGACTTATGGGCGGCTGTTACGCAATAGGTCTTAAGAAAAACGGCTATAAAGTATCCGCAATAACACGTTCCCGGTCCTCCATCGACTACGCGCTCGAAAACGGCATTATAGATTACGGTACAACAGAGATCGATCCCGAGCTTATCGGAAAAGCCGACCTCATCATCTTTGGTCTCTACCCCGCAGTCTTCATCGACTGGATAAAGGAAAACCAGCACCTCCTCAAAGAGGGCGCGCTCATTACCGACGTAACGGGCGTAAAGACCTCAATAGTCTACGAAATTCAAAGCATCCTCCGCCCCGACGTCGAATTCGTCCCTGCGCACCCGATGGCAGGACGCGAGGTCTACGGCGTGCAAAACTCCGCGGGCGTTAACGTCTCGGAAGCAAACTTCATCGTCACGCCGACAGATAAAAACACCGAGGAAAACATCGAAACGGTAAAACAGCTCGGTCACGAGATCGGCTTTGCGCGCATCTCGACACTGACGCCCGAAGCGCACGACGAAATGATTGCGTTTCTATCCCAGCTCGCGCATTGTCTTGCAGTCGTCCTTATGACCTGTAACGACCTTAATAACCTCGAAGACTATACGGGTAACTCGTTCCGCGACCTGACCCGTATCGCACATATAAACGAAAATATGTGGAGCGAGCTTTTCATGATGAATAAAGAAGCTCTGCTCAACCAGATGAACCTCTTTTCAAAGCAGTTCGACAAGTTGAAGAAACAGCTTGAGGACGGCGACACGGACGGCATGAAGGAAATGATGAGAAAGTCGACCCTCCGCCGTGATAAATTTGATAAAAAGTAACCCCCCGCGTAAGAAAGGAAACCCCGCACCATGAATATGGAATTTTACCGCAAATTACCGATACCGAAGGACATAAAGGAGCAGTACCCCCTTACCGCCGACCTCGCCGCGATCAAGACCGCCGAGGACGAGGAGATAAGAAAGGTGTTCACGGGCGAGTCGAATAAATTCATGCTCGTAATCGGCCCCTGCTCTGCCGATAACGAGGATTCGGTAATTGATTATATATCGCGTCTGCGCAAGGTACAGGACAAGGTTTCGGATAAGATCGTAATAGTACCGAGAATATATACGAATAAACCGAGAACGACAGGCGAAGGATATAAAGGAATGCTCCATCAGCCGAATCCGAACGAGCGTCCCGATATGCTGAAGGGCATAATCGCGATCCGCGCGCTTCACATGAGAGCGCTTAAGGAAACGGGCTTCTCCTGCGCCGACGAAATGCTCTATCCCGAAAACCACCGCTACCTCTCCGACGTCCTTTCCTACGTCGCAGTCGGAGCGCGCTCAGTCGAGGACCAGCAGCACCGTCTCTGCGCAAGCGGACTTGACATTCCCTGCGGAATGAAGAACCCGACGAGCGGTGACATCTCAATAATGCTAAACTCAATAGTTGCCGCACAGCATTCGCACACCTTCATCTACCGCGGCTGGGAGGTAAAATCCCTCGGCAACCCCTTCGCACACGCGATCCTCCGCGGCTACGTAACCCGCCACGGACAGTCGATGTCTAACTATCATTACGAGGATCTAAGCGGACTTGCGGAAACTTACGCGAAGAGCGGACTTAAAAATCCCGCGCTTATCGTTGACACGAACCATGCAAACTCCGGCAAGAAATTCCTTGAGCAGATAAGAATCGCGAAGGAGGTTCTCCACAGCACACGTCATAACGATGATGTCAAAAAGCTCGTCAAGG
>JAZNTT010000030.1:0-4223 GCA_045591885.1 Eubacteriales bacterium
GCGACGAAGAAGCCGTCCGTGCCGTGCTCGTCGGGGAAGAAGGTCATCATCGGTTTGCCCTCGTACATTCCGTCTCCATTTGGCGAAAATTCGGGGTGTTCGCTCAAAAATCTATCTACGACCTTTTCGTTTTCCTCCTTATTCAGCGTACAGGTCGAATAGACGAGCGTTCCACCGTTTTTCAGGTACGACGCGCCGTTACAGAGGATCTTATACTGTATCTCAGGCAGGCGCGATATGTCGTCGGGGGATTTATGACGCAGGTCGGGCTTCTTTGCGATAACTCCGAGCCCCGAGCAGGGAACGTCGCAAAGGACTCTGTCGGCAGTTCCAACAAGGTCTTCCTTTGGCTTCGTTCCGTTATGCACCTCGGCGGATAGGATGCTTATTCCGAGGCGCTCCGCGCCGCTGACTACGAGCGAAAGCTTGCTTTCGTGCAGGTCAAGCGAGGTCAGCTTACCCTCGTTTTTCATCTCAATTGCGATACCGAAGCTTTTGCCTCCGGGACAAGAACAGGTATCTATAACGGTTTCACCCGGCTTTGCACCGACCGCTTTTACGCAAAGCTGTGACGCTTCGTCCTGTATGAAGCAAAGTCCCTCTCCGAGCGCCTTAAGATCGGCTATCGGGACATTTGAATTAAGGATCAGGGCGCTGTCGCATTTATCCGACGGCGAGCAGTCGATACCGTCCTTTGCGAGAGCGTTTATCAATTCTTCGCGTGTATTTTTCAGCGTGTTCACGCGCAGTGTCATATACGGTGCGCGATTCATTCCGTCAAGCAGCTTTTCGGTTTTTTCACTTCCGTAATTATCGCGCCACATTGATATGAGCCATTCTGGGAGCGAATATTTGACGCTCAGATACTGATCGCTATCTTCCTTCGGCATAGGAATATTTCCCTTTCCGCGGCTTATATTACGGAGAATCGCGTTGACAAACGACGCCGTTCCCTTATGGGTATGGTACTTTGCAAGTTCGACGCTTTCGTTCACCGCCGCGCTGTCGGGCGTGCGGTCAAGGAATAGTATCTGATATGCGCCGAGGCGGAGAATGTTCATCAGCTTCGGCTCGATCTTTTCTATCGGCTTTGAGGAATAGACACCGATCACGTAATCGAGCGTTATTCTTCTTTCGATCGTTCCGTAGACGAGCGTTGTGAAAAACGCGCGGTCTTGACCTGTAAAGCCGTATTTTTTAATTGCGCTGTCAAGCTCGAGGTTTGAAAATTTGTCGGTCTTGTCGCATCTTTCAAGCGACAGATACGAAGCTTCTCTTACCTTCATCAGTCTCTGCGCCGTCCGCCACCGACGATTATCAGCAGTCGGAGAAGCGATGCAAGTGCCACGAAAAGTGCGGCAAGGTATGTCATAGCCGCGGCGGAAAGCACCTTTTTCGTGCCTTTCAGCTCATCGTCGTTCATATATCCGTATCCGCCGAGGGCTTTAACCGCACGGTGGCTTGCGTCAAACTCCGTCGGGAGCGTGACGAGCTGGAATACGACGGTCAAGCTGAAAAGGATTATGCCTGCATACGCAAGGGCTTGATTTGCGAGCAAAAGTCCGATAATGAAGAGAGGCATAGCAAGGCGCGAGCCGATATTCGTAACCGGCACAAGTGCGGTACGGAGCTTTATCGGTCCGTAGCCGACTGCGTGCTGAATTGCGTGTCCTGCCTCGTGTGCGGCAACTCCGATAGCCGCGACCGACGAGCTTCCGTAGACGCTGTCGGAGAGGGCTATCGTATTCGTTCTCGGGTCATAGTGGTCGGTAAGCTCGCCGGGAACTCTCGTGATGCCCACGTTGAAAAGTCCGTTTGAATCGAGGATCTTGCGAACAGCCACCTCTGCCGTCATTCCCGAGCGGCTATACACGGTGCTGTATTTCTGATAGGTAGTTTTAACCTTTATTTGCGCCCACAGAGATACTATGAGCATCGGTACTACAAGTACGATATAAGGCCAGTCGATCCACATATTTTACTCCTTTACCGGTATTAGACGTTCATCTTGTTTTACCGGATTTCCTCTTAAATAATCGGTAGCTTTCATCTGCTTTTTGCCCGCGGGAAGCACCTCAAGTATTTCGAGAAGCGCTTTATCACCGCAAGCGACAAATAGCTTTTTGCCGTCGGAAAGAAGCGTTCCCTCTTCCTTATCGGTCTTTTTATCGGTGAGCGCGGTCTTGACGAGCTTGAGCACCGTCTCGCCCCTCATAGCGTATGCGTAGAGATACGGGCTTAGACCTCTAACAAGGTCATGAAGCTCCTTTGCCGTCATGGTAAAGTCGATGAGGCAATCCTCTTTACCGACCTTCTGTGCATAGGTCGCGTCCGCTTCGTTCTGCTTTTCACGCGCAATATTTCCGCTTACGATATTCGGCAGGGTCGAAATCAGAAGCTCAGCGCCGTTAACTGCCATCTTCTCAAAGAGCGTTTCGGCGTTATCGTCTATATCTATCGGTACGACAGATTTTACTATCATATCGCCTGTATCAAGGCCCTCGTCCATATACATTATCGTGTTTCCCGTCTCGGTCTCGCCGTTTATCAGGCATCTTTGAACGGGTGCGGCGCCTCTGTACTTCGGAAGAAGCGAGCCGTGCACGTTTATACAGCCGTATTTCGGATAGTCGATGACCGATTTCGGAAGGATCTTTCCGTATGCGGCAACGATTATGATGTCGGGGTCCTTTTCGCTAAGAAACGCATTGAACTCCTCGTCGCGGAGCGTTTTCGGCTGATATACGGGCAATCCTACGCTTTCGGCATAGACCTTTACCTCGGGCGGCGTCAGTATCATTTTTCTGCCCTTCGGCTTATCGGGCTGGGTTATTACCGTGATCTCGCCTGCGTTGTTTTCAACGAGCGCACGAAGCGATGCGACTGCGAAATCGGGCGTTCCCATAAACATTATTTTCATATTAATCCTCGTCGTCGAGCTCGTCGGGGTCGAGCATTTTCGATGCTTTGTCGGTATAGAGAATTCCTTCGAGATGGTCGATCTCATGGCAGAAGCAACGCGCCTTAAGCTCGCTTCCCGTCATAGTGAACCACTCGCCCTTACGGTTTTGCGCCTTGACGGTGACTGTCATCGGACGGTCGACGATTCCCCATTCATTTGGGACGGATAGACATCCCTCCATTCCCTCCTGACGCTCTTCCGACACCTCGATTATCTCGGGGTTGATAAGTTCAATGAGGTCGCCGGGGTCTGTTTCAACGAGCACCACGCGGCGAAGAACGCCGACCTGCGGTGCGGCAAGACCTGCGCCGTTTGCCTTATGAAGCGTATCCTTCATATCGTCAAGCAGGCGAAGGATTCGGGGGGTTATTTCTTCAACGGGACGGCTTTTTTTGCGAAGAAGCTCGTCTTCTTTTGTTAGTATTTTAAGAATTGCCATTTTTATGTCCTCTTTTTATAATCATTGGTATTTACGCCGTCTGCGACGGCTACACCTCATCCACCGCAGACGCAGCGTCTGCGGTCCCCCTTCCCCCGCTGGGGAAGGCTAACAACGTGGCGATTCTTCGCTATGTTGTTCGTAGGGCGGGGGCTTGCTCCCGCCGTTACAAAGCGGTGTTGCCTCGTTTGGGTCACATCTATTACAAATTCGTAGGGTTCACGTCAACCGAAATTGCGATTCGCTTACCGAGTGTTTTGCTTATTTCGGAATACGCTTCAGACATAAGCTTTCTTGCCGCAGCGTTCAGCTTAGTTTTTATAACGACTCTCATTCTGTATACGCCGTTTATTTTATATATCGGCGCTTCCATCGGGCCGAAAACAACCGATGCAACGTCGGGGTATTTTTCGGCTTTGAGCTTTTTGAACATTTCCGCAAACTGCGTTGCCCCTGTTACAAGCTCGTGCTCGGACGCCGAGCCGAACGTAAACAGCACCATATCGCAGTACGGCGGGAACACGAGCGAGGATCGCAGTGCGATCTCGTTTTCGTACATTTTCTCGTAGTCCTGGTCTGCCGATATACGCAATACGGGATGCTCGGGATTTGACGTTTGTACCATTGCACAGCCCTTGCGGTCGGATCTTCCCGCACGTCCTATCACCTGTGTTAGGAGCGAGAAGGTGCGCTCGTTTGCCTTATAATCGTTTAAGTACAGCGACGAATCGGCGTTTATGACACCGACGAGGGTGACGTTCGGGAAATCGTGTCCCTTAGTTACCATCTGCGTGCCGATAAGTATATCGCTCTCGCCGTCTC
>JAZNTT010000031.1:0-2209 GCA_045591885.1 Eubacteriales bacterium
CTGATTTCACGGCATACCTGCCAGCCGTCCATACCGGGTAGCATGATGTCGAGAAGCACCATATCGGGTTTGAGTGCATTGAACTTGACAACAGCTTCTTCGCCGTCATGGGAAAGGATAACGCCGTAGCCGTCTTTTTCAAGGTAGAGTCTGAGAAGATCGCATATATTCTTATCATCGTCAACAATAAGAACCTTCATACTTTTTTCCGCTGCCATAAAATTTTACCTCATTTCTTTTCTTATTCCTATGTTTAATAGAATAACTATCTGAATTTTTCTAATTAAAATCATTATACTTCATTTTGCTTAAATTGTCAATTAGATTTGTTTAATTCATCAAAACTTTTTTGATAATCCATGATATTTTTTGGAAAAATTCCAAAACGTATAAAGTTCCTTTGCGGAATTTTAATTATTATCGGATGGGGACGCTTCTTTGTATAAATATTCCACAAATTGAAGCGGTCTTTTTTGTTGCAAATAACCTATCTTTTGAAAAAAATTTGCTCAATCGCTTTACAAGCGGATTAATATAGGTTATAATAGTTTGTAGCTATATACAGATAAGAACAAAGGAGATTGCTATGCGTGTTATTACCGGAACTGCAAGAGGCAGACGGCTTTCGGCTCCCGAAGGACTCGACGTCAGACCTACTACCGATAAGGTCAAAGAAGCCGTTTTCTCTGCCGTTCAGTTTGAAATAGAGGACGCTGTGGTCCTCGACCTTTTTGCGGGAAGCGGTCAGATGGGCATCGAAGCTCTCAGCCGCGGTGCAAAGCGTGCGGTTTTTGTCGACAGCTCACAGAAAGCGGTAAGGTGTATCAACGAAAACCTCCGCAATACCCGCTTCGACAGAGTATCTGAGGTCGTCAGCCGTGACAGCTTCGACTATATCAGATTTACATCACAGACCTTCGACCTGATTATTCTTGACCCTCCGTATCACTGCGGTCATCTCGAAAATATCCTCCCCATGGCTGCAAAAAAGCTCAATGAGGGCGGTATCATCATCTGTGAGTATGAATCGGAAGCTCCCGAACCAAGCACTCCCGAAAATATGACGCTCAGAAAAACATATAAGTACGGTAAAATCAATGTTTCGATTTTCGTCGGAATAACAGACGGGGAGGACGTGGAAGAATGAGAAGAATCGCTGTTTGTCCCGGAAGCTTCGACCCCGTAACTCTCGGTCATCTTGATATTATTACACGTGCCTCGAAACTCTTTGACAAGGTTATCGTTCTTATTTCAAGAAACGCCGGAAAAGGTGAACCAAGCTTCACCGCTACCGAGCGTATGCTTATGATCGAATCGGTCACCCACGACCTCGATAATGTTGTTATCGACATCCTCGACGGTCTGCTCGCAGATTATGTCAGAAACGTCGGTGCAATCGCAATCGTCAAGGGACTGCGTGCCGTCAGCGACTTCGAATATGAGTTCCAGATGGCTCTCGCAAATAAGAAACTCTACGCAGGGGCGGAAACTGTCTTCCTTACAACCTCTGCCGAGAATATGTACCTCAGCTCAAGCGTCGTAAAGCAGATAGCTTCATTCGGCGGTGATATAAGCCACTTCGTCCCAAGCGCTATCCTCGACGATATCACACAGCGTATCACAAATACCGATAAGTCGTTTTTAAAATAAGCGGCACGGTACATAATCATAGATTTACAGATAAAAGGGGGCAACCCCGAAAAACAAACAGCCGTAAGGTCTTTTCCGAGGCGGCAGAACGGAGATTATTATGAGTATTGACGAAATCCTTGAAGAAATGGACGAGCTTCTCGATAAAGCTTCTTCCATGCCATTTGTATCACATAAAAAAGTTATCGACGGCGAGCGTATGCGTGAACTTATAAACGACGTCCGTCTCAATCTGCCCCACGAGCTTAAAGAGGCTAAGAAAATTGAGTTCGACTGCCAGCGTATCCTCAACGAGGCTAAACTCAACGCCGAAAGCATTATCCGTAAGGCTGAAGAAAGAGCTGCACAGATAGTCTCACGTGAGGCTATCGTCATCGAGGCAAAGAAAAAGGCTGTCGATATGCTCACAAAGGCTCAGACTGCCTCCAAAACTCTCCAGCAGAACGCTGCTGCTGCCGTTGCAAAAATGCTCAACGATACGGAAAATTACTACTCCCGCAACCTTCAGGGCATTAAGGCTGTAAAAAGCAAAATCGGCGGAAACCTTTCATCTGTCCCC
>JAZNTT010000032.1:0-11899 GCA_045591885.1 Eubacteriales bacterium
TATGTTGCGTCCAACTGGTCGCCTGTAATAGTATTTACTGCTCCTGCAGACGGTACGTTCTCTGCAAGCGCACGTGTTGCGAAGTCTTACGATCAGACTGAAGCCAATACCGGTGTCTATCTTAAGGCAAACGAAGAGGAGCTTGCTTCGGAAACAGGTATTATTAAGGGCGACTACACTCTTACGACTGAAGCCGTCGAGTTGAAGAAGGGTGAGCAGATCATTCTTCAAGTTAAGGCTTCAGCTGGCGATGATGTTCACTTTATATCCTTTGAAGTAAACGGTAACTACACAAGCTGTCCTCACGAATGGAACAACGGCGTCTGCGATCTTTGCGGCGAAGCTTGCGAACATAGCTGGAACGATGGCAAGTGCGATACTTGCGGAATCGCTTGCGCACATAAATTTAAAGATGGCTTCTGTACGATTTGTGTGAAGCCTTGTACACACGACTTCTCAACTAAGGAAGGCTTCTGCACTATTTGCTATTGGGAGTGCGGAAGACATTCGTGGAATGGAGATTCTACCTGTGACGTTTGCTATTTTGAATGTGTAGACCATGAGTGGGGCGAAGATTCTGTCTGTGACATTTGCGGAATCGAATGTAAGCATACCGGCGGCGAAGCTACCTGTGTTAGCGGTGCAATCTGCACGGCTTGTAACCAGGTTTACGGCGATAAGGATGCTGCTAACCACGGCGATCACGGTACTACTCCCAAATCCAATGGCGACGGAACTCACAGCATGATCTGTGACGGATGTCATGAGGCTGTTGGCGAAGCAGTTAACTGCGAAGCTACAAACGGATACTTCTGCGTATGCGGACATGATCTCTCTGTAGTTATTACCGAAGACAAGTTTGAGGAAGTATTCGAAAGCGTATTCACCGGTGCAACAACTGACTACGTTGCAAATGGACCTGACGCAAATGCATTGAATGGATACGAAGCTTTGGAGGGCGCTAAAGTTGATGGCTTTACCTACAAGGGCTTCAACCTTGAGTTCAGTGCAGACAAGAAGACTGTATACCTCCGTCATCATATTCTTCTTGACGGTGAGCTTACCGTTAAGGTAGGCGACGTGAACGCAGATCTTAAGCTCGGATCCGACAACTACTACTACTTCGACGTAGAGGTAGAGATCGGTAAGTTCTCCGAAGCTCACACCATCACCGTAAACGGCACTGAAGTAGTTACTGCATCTGTATATTCCTACATGAAGACTGCACTCGAGAGCGGCAAGCTCAGCGATAATGAGGTTAATCTCCTCAACGCTCTTTATGACTGGAACGTTGCAGTTGCAAATGCCAATAATTAAGAAAGGAGTTTATAGTAATGGAAAAGAAATTTGAAATGCCTACTCTTAATATAGTAGTATTTGAAAACGAAGACGTTATTACAAGCTCCGTTCCCTTTGAATTTATCACCGGAAACTTCTCGTTACGCGGCTTTAACCCCTTCGGAGAGTAATAATCACTAAGAAAAGCACCTGCTTCGGCAGGTGCTTTTTTGATAATAAAGAATAAATAAGAAATAGAGCAGAGCAGTTATATAAAGGAGAATCGACGCGTTGTCTTGCCTTCACCTTTGTGAATGGTACAAGCGGCAGAACCGCGCCACGACGAGGTGTTCGGAATGGATGTAAAGTTATTTTTACTTTGTTATGTACCTTTTAAAAAACTCAACTGTCGTATAGTTCGTCTGATATGCGGTGTTCGTTTTGTTATCAGATATAATAACTTCACCCTTGAATGTGATTGGCGGTAATGGTTCCTTTATTATAGGACCGTGTGCGCCAAGAATTAGAACGTCGGTTTCGTCAAGGAGTGATACCGCTTTGTCACTAAGGACGCTTTCAAATACGCCGCTTCCAATATAGATATAATCACGTTTTCCGTCTATCTTCATTAAATGGAGAGGCTGAACCGAACGCTCGATGTAAGCTTTATGATATAGTGTTATCTTTATTCCTGAAAAATCGAAGGTCACGTCGCGGTCGCTTTTATAGACTACGATCTCGATACCGCGAGATTCGGCGGCACTGCGTATTGCTTCCGCGAAGATTATTTCATCGTCACTTTGCGGTGACGGAATAAATAGCTGAGTGATCCTGTAATTGTCTGAAAGACGGCTTATCATTTCGATGTGCTTACGGTGTAAATGAGTGAGTAGAACGGTATCGACTGACGTGTCGTGCAGTTTTGGCTGAACAAGCTCGAATGTGTGACGGGCTGACGAATAACTGCCGTTTGAAAAGTCGCAAAGGAGAGTTTTGTTGTCGGCGTTTATGATAACGTAATCGTTTCCGCTTACGCTTGCAAATATAACGTTTTCCTCGCCTTTGTGTATATGATTGTAATACGTCAGGCATGAAAAATACGATAGTGAAAATGCTGCGACCGAAATTACGAGTGCGAGAGCGCGTCTTTTCTTTATTATGAAGAAAAGCAAAATGCCGAGTGTGAGAGTTACCGATATTACCGCAAAGGTATATGTCAGATCTATCGGCGGCGGTAGTGTTTTTTCGCAAGCACTTGATAGGTCTGTTATCATCTTCGCAAGCGAGGACGTTATTCCCGCAAATGAGGGCGCAAGCGGAGTAGCGTAGAATAGAAGAAACAGTATGCCGCAATACATCAGCGCCGTATTGAATGGTATAAATACGATATTTGTAAGTAGACCTACCGAGGAAGTCTCACCAAAGTAGTGCCATATCGCAGGAAGCGTGAATACTGTTGCCGATGCAGTTATTGCGAGTACGCTAAGCAGGCGCGTCAGGACTCTGATGTTGATGTTCTTGCCGTCACTTATGTGATATAGCCATTTTGTTATCGGAGCTCCGACGAGCACTATTCCCGCGGTCGCGCTGACAGATAAAATGAAGCTCGCATCGTAAATGGCGGCAGGTGAGATTAGAATTATAACAAAAGCGGCAACCGAAAGCGCAGTTATCGGATCATAATCGCGCCCCGGTATTTCTGCTGAGAGCAGAAGTATAAGCATTATTCCCGAACGAACGATTGAGGGCGGAGCGCCGGTTAATAAAACGTAGAAGATGATAAAGGCGAGCGTAAGAAAATATCGGAGACTTCTTCGAACAGTCAGCCCCTTTAAAAGCATTAAAAAGGTTCCTGCGAGTATTGTAAGGTGCAGACCGCTGACCGATAGTATGTGTGAAATTCCGAGATAGCGGTATGAGGTCGTCACAGAATCGGGAACGTCGGATTTGCGGCCGAGAAGAAGCCCGGAAACGAGCCCACCGTGATCCCTGCCGAGTGCGGTTTTGAGCTTGACAGATATACCGCTTGACAAATTTCTGAAATATGATTCTATTGAACTGTCGAATCCGATTATTTTCGCGTTTTCGTCTGTTGACTCGGCAAGAACGTAAATGCCGCGAGAAGAGTAATATTCACGAAGCTTGAAGCCGTAGCTCTCCTTTTCAGGAAGCGAGAATTTTACCTTTAAACGAACAACGTCATTTTCCTCAGCGCCGATATCGTATGAAACCGACAGAAATGAGACGAAGTCGGTTTTTTCATTTTCAATTCTTACTACGCGGACGGTATACGAAACTAAATAGTCCGCACGATATGAGACATCCTCAATCACCGCGACTATTTCATTTTCCCTGCCGCATAAGTCCGTGATCTCCTTTTTCGGCATTTCGATAGCGAAAAAGTGATATACCGATCCAAGAACAGTTCCGATAAGCAAAGGAAAAACAACTGCAATTCTTCTCATTTTCCCGTAAAGAGGACGGCGGCTGAAAACTATAACTGCCGAGAAAATTAGCAGTAAGGCAATCAAGATTGCTTTCATTAAGAAGCCGAGCATTGATGATACGAATATTCCAAAAGAAAAGGAGATTATGAAAAACAGTAGCGGTCGGTCTTTTATTGCGTTTAACACATTGTTCTCCTTTCGATCTTATTCGACCTATTCTATCATACTTATAACATTATTGCAAGGCATAAGTGTTGTATTATGCGTCGATAATCACTGTGAGGTGATAATATGGAATTCGTCAGATACTTGAACGGCGTTACAGTCAGCGAAAAGGAGCTAACTTCGGTAAAAATAATAACACCTGAAATTGCAGACGCAGTAAATGAGGTGCGCAGACGCGCATCCGAAAACGGCATACTTGATAAAGTTATGCCTCTAAGAGACGATGGCTGACAAGAAAGCCGCACTTTATATAAGAGTTTCAACCGACGCGCAAAGAGAAGAGGGCTATTCTATAGAGGCGCAGGAGGAGATGCTGATTGCTTACTGTGTCAGCCGAGGGATAAAGAAATACGAGGTCTATACCGACGGCGGCTTCAGTGGAAGCAATATAAACAGGCCGCGCTTAAGTGAGCTTATTAACGATATTGAAGAAGGCAAGATAAGCCACGTTATCGTTTATAAGCTCGACCGACTGTCAAGAAGCCAGAAGGACACGCTGTATCTTATCGAGGACGTGCTTATCCCAAACGGCGTCAGCTTCGTATCTCTTAACGAAAATATGGACACTTCAACGCCGATAGGCCGCGCAATGCTTGGAATAATGTCGGCGTTTGCCCAGCTTGAGCGCGAAACTATCAAGGAAAGAACGCGAATGGGAATGAAGGAGCGCGTCAAGAGCGGACTGTGGCGCGGCGGCGGGAAAATTCCTTTTGGCTACGATTACGACAGCGAAAAGGGAATACTCGTTCCAAATTCCGACGCGGATACGGTGAGGCTTATGTATCAGCTTTATCTTGACGGACACTCAATGATGTCCGTCGCGCGCTCAGTCGGACTGAAATACGAAAGGATGGCGGAGCAGATACTGCGCCGTAAGACTAACTGCGGATATATCGTCTATAACGGCAACGAATATAAAGGTCAGCACGAGGCGATAGTGTCGGAGGAGATATACAACCGCGCGATAAAAATGATGGAGGAGCGCTCACGGGCACGCTACGGCGACAAATGTCTGCTCGCGGGGCTGATATACTGCGGAGTTTGCGGATCGAAAATGCGCTATCAGAAATGGGGCAAGGCGGGGTATAAGATATATTGCTATTCGCAGGATAAGGGTAAGCCGCATCTCAGTCACGGCGAAAAATGCGATAACTGCAAAATATGGGCAGACGAGCTTGAGGACGCGGTCAAAAACGATCTGTTTATGATCGCCGACAAGGAGATCGCCGATGAAAAGCACGAAAGAAAGGATGCATTCGATCTAATCGACGGTCAAATTACGAGACTTAACAAACGCCTGAAAAATCTTTATAATCTCTATTCCGATTCGGGTGACGATACGCTAAAAGAAGCCATTGACGAGGTAAGAAAAGAGCTCGACGGCGCGAAAAAACGCAAGGTCGAGCTTGAAAGGGAAAAGGCGGAGCTATCGGATCTACTTGAAATGCGCTCGGGACTGAAGAGTGTGCGCGACGCTTGGGATCTTATGACGCTTAAGGAAAAGCAAAACGTACTTCGCAGTCTTATCGAAAAGATAATCGTAACCTATAACAAAACGGATATTTACTATAAGCTTCCGATTGAATAAGCTTTACTTTCGGGAGCTTTTTCTGTATTCACCTGGCGACATTCCAACGCTTGACAAAAACTGACGAATAAAGCACCTTACGTTATTGCAGCAATCGGAGTTATTAACTCGGAGGCCAGAACGGTATACATACCTACAAAAGAAAGTCGAAATTCCCGCCTGAGCAGATCTGTCCGATCCTTTCAAAAAAGCGGCAATTGAGGACTAAAAAACAGCCCCGATGGTTTTCCATCGGGGCTTTAAGTGTGTTAGAATTCGATCTTCTTTTCGATGTAAGCACGAAGCTCTGTGATCGGGATACGTACCTGCTCCATAGTGTCGCGGTCACGAACGGTAACGCAGTTGTCACCATCCTTCTCGCTATCACCTACTGTTTCAAAGTCAACGGTAATACAGAGAGGTGTTCCTATCTCGTCCTCGCGGCGGTATCTCTTACCGATAGAGCCGGCGTCGTCGTAATCAACGCTGAAGTACTTAGAAAGCTCCTCGTATATCTCGGTTGCCTTCTCTGAGAGCTTCTTCGAAAGGGGAAGAACTGCCGCCTTGAAGGGCGCAAGGAACGGATGGAGACGAAGAACGGTTCTTACGTCGTTCTTCTCTGCGTCAACGACTTCCTCGTCGTAAGCATCGCAGAGAACCGAAAGAACGGTTCTTTCAACGCCGAGAGACGGCTCGACAACGTAAGGAATATAATGCTCGTTAGTTTCCTGATCGAAATAGGTAAGGTCCTTACCCGATACGTTCTGATGCTGTGTAAGGTCGTAATCGGTACGGTCAGCAACGCCCCAAAGCTCGCCCCAGCCGAACGGGAAGAGGAACTCGAAGTCTGTCGTTGCCTTAGAGTAGAAGCAAAGCTCCTCGGGATCGTGGTCACGCAGACGAATATTCTCGTCCTTAAGACCGATAGCAAGAAGCCAATTATGGCAGAACGATCTCCAGTAGTTGAACCATTCAAGGTCGGTTCCGGGCTTGCAGAAGAACTCAAGCTCCATCTGCTCGAACTCACGAACGCGGAAAATGAAGTTTCCGGGAGTGATCTCGTTACGGAAGGACTTGCCGATCTGTCCGATACCGAAGGGGAGCTTCTTTCTTGTCGTTCTCTGAACGTTCACGAAGTTTGTAAAGATACCCTGCGCGGTCTCGGGACGGAGATAAACGGTGTTTTTCGCATCCTCTGTTACACCCTGGAATGTCTTGAACATAAGGTTGAACTGACGGATGTCGGTGAAGTTATGTTTACCGCAGGTGGGGCAGGGGATATTGTTATCCTCTACGAAATTCTTCATTTCCTCCTGCGAGAAAGCGTCGATGGGCTTCGGAAGAGTATAGTTATTCTCAGCGCACCAATCCTCGATGAGCTTGTCTGCGCGGAAGCGCTCCTTACATTCCTTACAGTCCATAAGGGGATCTGAGAAGCCTGCAAGGTGTCCCGATGCAACCCATGTCTGGGGGTTCATAAGAATAGCGGCGTCAAGACCGACGTTATACTTGTTCTCCTGAACGAACTTTTTCCACCAAGCGCGCTTTACGTTATTCTTAAGCTCGACTCCGAGAGGGCCGTAGTCCCATGTATTCGCAAGTCCGCCGTAAATTTCGGAGCCTGCAAATATGAAGCCTCTGCCCTTACATAGAGCGACTATTTTGTCCATCGTTTTTTCTGTGTTAAGCATGATTTTGTCCTTTCTTGCTTCGTTGTCTTAACCCTTGAATTTATATGCATCAAAGAATTCTGTTGCCTTCGAGACGTTCGGAGTGAATACCGCATCAAGGCCTTTGCCCGACGTAGTCCCCGGGTATGTGTAATCTCTTATCGTTAACTTCGGATAAGCGAAAATAAGGTCAGCGTGCTCGTTCAATAAGTTCAGCGTGAGGTCTGTGCTTATGTAGTCCTGATATTTTAAGTAAGCAACTGCAGCGTTGTTCATGGGAATGTCATTCATGACCTTTTTGATAATCGCCTTGAGGAAGCTGCACCCAACGCGTCTGCGGCTTACGTCCTCATCCTTATACGTCCAATAACGTAACATATCGGTAGCATTCTTGCCGTCAAGAAGCTGAGTGCCTGATTTTAGGTCAATTTCGATCTGCTGATCGAGATCAACGTAGTTCATATCCTGCGGAACGTGGAACTCAATTCCGCCAAGGTCGTCGATAATGTGAGAAAGACCGTCAATAGTAACTATTGCGTGGAAATCTATCGGCAGTCCCGTAAGAGCAGTTACCTGCTCACGAAGTGCGGCGATGCCTTTTCTGTAATATAGCTTTTCGAGCGTCGTTGAGTGACCGTTAATGGTTATCTGAGTGATAGCCGGAATGGGGCAGAAGATCGCTTCGCCGGTTTCCTTATTAATTCTTGCAAGAATTATGGTATCGGTCTCGATCTCTCTGACCTCGCCGTCAAATCCGTCGGGACGCTTGTTTGCATACTCGTAATCGTAATAAACGTCGGGGAGATAGTCCGTACCGATGAACAGAACCGTCATACTTTCTCCTTTTATTGCATCAAATCCATCCGGAGGGGGAGGGGGTTCGGGAGTAATAGTTGTTGTCTCGCCGCCGTTACCGCCGTTACCGCTGCCACTGTTATTTTTACCGCCTGTACCAAATGCGGCATTAGCAAATTCAAGAATACCAAACGCTACAAGTCCGAATATCAGAAGCGATATAAGGAGCGTTATTATAAAGTTTCTTACTGCGCTCAATTACCAGCACTACCTTTCGTTAAAGTTCGGTCATTATAGACCACACTATATTATACTACAAATCTTATATCATTTCAAGTGGTAAACACAAGAAAAAAGTCCAAAAGATTAAAAGATTTTTCAGGTCGCACTTGTATCTTTGAAAAATGTGTGATATAATACTTTGTATAGTATTATTTTTTTGAAGGCAAACCTATGAAATATCTCGTACTTATTCCCGACGGAGCAGCAGATTATCCTATTGAAGCCCTTGGCGGTAAAACGCCGTTTGAGTGTGCAAACAAGCCTACTCTTGATGCGCTTGCTAAAGCTTCGACAATCGGTACCGTCTCAAACGTACCGTCACATATGGTTCCCGAGAGCGATACTGCAAATCTTGCGATCCTTTCATACGACCCCGCGATATATTCAAAGGGACGTTCTCCGCTTGAAGCAATGTCTATGCGCTTGACGATGAATGACGGCGATATAGCGTTCCGATGCAATATCGTAACTGTCTCGGAGGAAGAAGCGAATTATGACGATAAAATAATGCTTGATCACTCTGCCGACGAGATAACGACGGAGGAAGCGACCGAGCTTGTAAAGGCGCTTCACGAGGCGTTCGGAACCGAAAATAGAGCCTTCTATCCCGGTGTCAGCTACCGTCACTGCATGATATGGAACGATCCTCCGGCATACGTTGACTTTAGCCGCCCGCACGATCATCTCGGTAAGAGAGTTAAGGACATAATGCCTCCCGAGCCTTACGCAACGCTTGTGCGCGAAAGCTATAAGGTCTTGAAGGATCATCCTGTGAATCTTGCCCGTAAGGCGCGCGGACTCAAGCCTGCAAATTCGATCTGGCTGTGGAGCCCGGGAGCAAAGCCCGCGCTTTCCTCTTTTAAGGAAAAATGGGGCATTGATGCGACTGTCATCTCGGCAGTAGACCTGATAAAGGGAATCGGAATATGCGCCGAAATGGAATCTGTTGACGTTGAAAACGCAACGGGAAATTACAAGACGAATTATGAGGGTAAGGCAAACGCCGCCGTCGATGCGTTCAAGCGCGGAAAGGACCTCGTGTATCTCCACGTTGAAGGTCCCGATGAATGTGGACACCGTGCAGAGACCGAGAACAAGGTCACGTGCATCGGACATATAAGCGAAAGAATCCTTAAACCGATATATGAGTACTTAAAGAATAGCGGTGATGACTATTCGATCATGATCCTACCCGATCATCCTACTCCTATCGAGAAAAGAACTCATACACTTGACCCAGTGCCGTTTATGATATACCGTTCAAATGAAGAGGCAGACGGAGTTGACTGCTTCTGTGAAAAGAGCGCGGCGGAAAAGAATTACTATATACCGAAGGGACACGATCTTATGTCCTTGCTTATAAAATAATTTTAAGGCGGAAAGAATTTTGATAAATCACCAACCTTATGAAATTGAATACGAGCCGAGAAAACGTTCGGAGACGGTCTTTGAGTGGCTCGAAATATTTATAATCTCGGTTGCGGCTGTGTTTGTGCTCTTCTCGTTTGTGGCACGTATCGCAGTTGTCGACGGAAACTCAATGTATCCGACGCTTTCGAACAATGATAAGCTTCTTGTACGTCAAATCTTCTATACTCCAAAGCAGGGCGACATAATCGTCTGCCAGTCTGAAAGCTACGGTCTTGATAAGCCGCTTGTTAAGCGAATAATCGCAACCGAGGGTCAAAAGGTGCGCCTTGACCGCGAAAATTGGAAGATATATGTAAACGGCTTCCCGCTTGACGAGCCCTATATTGTTCAGGGCGGCGGAATGATGGCCGATTGGGAATACGACACTGATGAGATCGTTATTCCAAAGGGACACGTGTTCGTCATGGGAGACAACCGTAACAATTCGCTCGACAGCCGTTTTTACGATGTCGGCATGATAGATGAAAGATATATTATCGGTCAGGTAATATACCGCTTCCTGCCCTTTGACGTTTTCGGACCTGTAAAGTAACGGAGAGATAAAATGCCATCAGAGCTGATACAATGGTTCCCCGGGCACATGGCGAAAACGCGCAGAATGATGAAGGAGATGCTGCCTCAGGTAGATGCAGTTATCGAAATCCTCGACGCGCGTATTCCTGTTAGCTCAAAGAACCCCGAGCTTCATAAAATAGTCGGTAATAAGCCCGTACTTACTCTTTTCAGTAAATCTGCCTTAGCTGACCCCGAATCGATAAGCAGATGGAAGCGCTACTATGAAAAAGAGGGAAAGTCCTGCCTCTTTATAGACAGTGCAAGCGGTGCGGGAATAAGCGAAATACCCGAAAAGATTCGCGGACTGCTTTCCGAAAAGCTTGCTCGCTACGAAAACAAAGGAATGACGGGAAAAGCCTTGCGCGTAATGATCGCGGGAATACCGAACGTCGGTAAATCCTCGCTTATAAACCGTCTTGCGGGCGGCAAACGTGCAAAGGTCGAGGACCGTCCGGGTGTAACACGCGATAAGCAATGGATAACGACGAAGTACGGAATAGAGCTTCTCGATACCCCCGGTGTTCTTTGGCCGAAGTTTGAGGATCAGACCGTCGGCGAAAACCTTGCTGTAACCGGTGCGATAAGAGACGAAATACTTGACCAGGAAAGAATGGCTATCATTCTTTGCGGTCGATTGCGTAAAAAATACCCCGAGTTGCTTTCCGCACGGTACAAGCTTGGAGATATGTCGCAGTACGATGATATGATAGACTACGATCTGTTTGAGATCATCGGTAGAAAACGAGGATTTCTTATCAGCGGCGGTGAGGTGAATACCGAAAGAACTGCCGTCATGCTTCTTGATGAATTCAGAGGCGGCAAGATCGGAAGAATGACCCTTGAAGAGCCATAAGGCATAAAGACAACCCTATTGAAAGGAGTACGGGGAATGAAACTTTGTTCCCCGTATTTTATATAATGGATTACTTTTTTGAAAACGAAGCCGTCGAGCAGGGATATGCAGTAGTCTGCGGAACAGACGAGGCAGGGCGCGGACCGCTTGCGGGAAGCGTATATGCGGCGGCGGTAATTCTTCCGCAGGGACTCGTTATCGACGGCTTAAACGATTCTAAAAAGCTTACAGAGAAGAAGCGCGACATCCTATACGATAAGATAAAAGAAGAAGCGATAAGTTACGGTATCGCATACGCAACTGCGGCAGAAATTGACGAAATGAATATTCTTAACGCCGCGCTGCTTGCAATGCGCCGCGCAATCGAGATGCTTGATCCGAAGCCCGATTTTGTCCTCGTCGACGGTAACCAGACGCGCGGCTTTACGATTCCCGCAAAGGCGATAGTAAAGGGTGACGCAAAAAGCCCGAGTATCGCGGCGGCGTCGATCCTTGCCAAGGTCGAGCGTGACCGTTCCTGCATTGAGCTTGATAAAAAGTACCCCGAATACGGCTTTGCAAAGCATAAGGGCTATCCAACGAAGGAACACTACGAGGCAATTAGAAAATACGGAATAACGCCCGAGCACAGACGCTCGTTCAGGTTGGAGTAATTATGAAAAACACACTTAAAAACAAAAAGCTTTTCGTCTTTGACCAGGACGGAACGATATACCTTGGATCGCGTGTATTCGATTATGCGATTGAGTTCATAAAGAACCTCCGCAAAAACGGGTATAAGGTGCTTTTCTTCACG
>JAZNTT010000033.1:0-14655 GCA_045591885.1 Eubacteriales bacterium
TGTCCGCCGATTAAAGTGGTACGCGAGCTGGGTTCAGAACGTCGTGAGACAGTTCGGTCCCTATCTGTCGTGGGCGTAGGATATTTGAGAGGAGCTGACCTTAGTACGAGAGGACCGGGTCGGACGTACCTCCGGTGCACCGGTTGTTCTGCCAAGGGCATAGCCGGATAGCCGCGTACGGAAGTGATAAACGCTGAAGGCATCTAAGCGTGAAACATGCTTCAAGATTAGATATCCCACAACTTAAGTTGGTAAGGTCACTTGTAGACTACAAGTTTGATAGGTCAGAGGTGTACGCACAGTAATGTGTTTAGCTGACTGATACTAATTGACCGAGGGCTTGAACTTCAAAGTTCAAACTACTTGAGTTTCAGTTCCGTTTTCGCTTTCCATATTCGGTTGTGAATGAGCATTTGACCTCACCAAACGGTGAGGTTTTTTCTTTTCCTATGGACTTTTTTTCGCATATGTTATATAATAATTGGGATAAAACTTTAAGGAGAATATTATGCTCGGTAGATTTCCCAAGGGTAATTCTGTTTCCACTTCTGTTAAGGAGTCTATTGCTGTTCTTTTTCAGCTTCTTGATGAGGAGCTTGATGTCATAGATCATGCCGATAATCCTCATTTGTTTTTTCTTGCTTATGAAGACGCAGTTAAATACTGTGGCAAAATTTTGTCATATAAGCCTGGAAAACAGACCGATTCTCACATTTTGGAGATATTGCATCATCTATACGGTGATAAAACCGAGATCACAAACAGATTTTTTGATCGCCTGAGCACGAGTGGCCGTTTATCGTACGACGTAGATGCGATAATTGATAACCGCGATGAAATGACTGAGGCAAGCTATGATTACTTTCTGTCCTTGACGGGTCTTGACGAGCTTCGATATACGTATTGCACAGTTACTTTCGGCGGTACTCACACCTACGATTACATCTGTGAAATCCCCGGTATTTCCGTTGGTGATGACGTAATAGTGCCTGTCGGCGCGGAAGAAACTGAGAAAATGGCAAAGGTAATTGCCATTAAGGAATACCGTTACGACGAGGTGCCATATCCTGTCGCAAAAACTAAACGAATCATTGCAAAATACGGCTGCGGACTGTAAAACCATGAATAAAACTGAGATAATAAACAAAATATCGACCGATTCCGAGCAGAGGATACTGCTCAGCCACATTTTTGACCTGTGTGAGCGTCGAAACGGCAGAAACGTGATAACGGCGAGCGACTTTATGTCGGAGTCTGACGCATATTTAGCTGAAATACTCATAAATACCGTAAAAGCCGAAAACTACGTATTTTTTGGTGGATACGGCGAGGCGGAACGCAAATGCGTCGTTTTTCTTCCCGATTATTATACCGAAGACGACTTGAATGACGAGCCGTCACTCTGCGATATTAGCTATATTGAAACATCGGTTGACAAATTCAATGAAAAAGAGGCGAATTTTTCGCACCGCGACGTGCTTGGCTCGCTTATGGGACTTGGGATTGAACGTCATCTGATAGGCGATATAGTGGTGGAAGGCGGAAAGGCGGTCTTTGCGGTTAAGAGTAAGATCGTGCCGTTTATCAACGAAAATCTAATTAAGATCAGCCGTTATCCTGTGTCGATCACTGTCCATGATAAATATGAAATGACCCCGAAGCAGGACTGCGTTTCGGAATCCGATACAGTCGCATCAATGCGCCTTGACGCAGTAATTTCAAGTGTTTTCTCGGTGTCGAGAAGCGCTGCCTGTGACGCGATAAACGGCGGACTTGTCAGTGTGAACGGAATTGCCGTCACAAAGCCCGACCGAACGGTAAACGAGGATGACAAGCTGTCGCTTCGCGGAAAGGGTAAGGTGGTAATTGATACCGTCGGCGGTTTTTCGAAGAAGGGAAGGATCAGGTTTTCCTACCGGAGATACAGATAATCGTTTAAAACAGGTCAAAGCCGAAAAACGAATTAAAAACCGAGTAAAAACACAAAATTTTTTCTAAAAACTATTGCAATATGAAAAAAACTGTGTTATAATATCTCGTAATGTAATTATAAAAGGATAAGAGGTGCAATAATGAAAGCAGGAATCCATCCCGAATACAAAGAAGTAACCGTAAGATGTGCTTGCGGCGAAGAATTCGTGACCCGCTCCACTAAGGACAGCATCCGCGTTGAAATCTGCTCGAAGTGCCATCCGTACTTCACCGGTAAGCAGAAGTTCGTAGACGCAGGCGGACGTGTTGACAAGTTCAAGAGACGTCTTGCAGCTTCCGGAAAGTAATAGGAACGAGTTATACGGGACAGCTATGTCCCGTAAAAGCGGGGACAGGAATACTGTCCCCTTGTTTTTTTCTTAAACGGAGGTGAAGCTATGGAAGTAACCGAAAAAATTGAGATAGAAAAAGCGGCGATAGTAGGCGTTGTTACCTACGATAATCCCGCAGAGGAAAGCGAAGCATCGCTTGACGAGCTTGAAAGACTGCTTGATACGGCAGGCGGCGAGGTCAAGGTGCGCCTTGTGCAGAACAAGGAAAATCCCGACGTTCGAACGTTTCTCGGAAGCGGTAAGATAAAGGAGCTTCGCGAGCTTTGCCAAAACGAGGGGATAACTCTCGTCGTCTGCGACTCGGAGCTTTCGCCGTCGCAGATAAGAAATATGGAAGACGTGCTGAACGAGGGCGACAGCGAGCCGATACGCGTTATCGACCGTTCGATGCTTATTCTCGATATTTTTGCTCTCCACGCAACGAGCGCAGAGGGTAAATTGCAGGTAGAGCTTGCACAGCTCAAATATACCGTACCGCGCCTTATCGGTAAAGGTCTATCGCTTTCCCGTCAGGGAGGCAGCGGAAGCATCGCGGCAAGAGGCCCGGGTGAAACTAAGCTCGAGCTTGACCGCCGCCATATAAAGCGCCGTATGCAGGCACTTTCAAGCGAGCTTGAGGAGCTTGAGCAGCGTAGAGCAACTCAAAGAAAACAGCGTGACCGTTCGGGAATCTGCAAGGTAGCTATCGTCGGATATACGAACGCGGGAAAGAGTACGCTTCTTAACCGACTGACCGACGCAGGCATTCTTGCCGAGGATAAGCTTTTTGCAACGCTCGACCCGACGACGAGAAAATTCGCGCTTCCCGACGGAACAGAGATACTTCTCGTAGACACCGTCGGATTCATACGAAATCTGCCTCATCACCTGATAAAAGCGTTCCGTTCGACGCTTGACGAGGCGGCTTATTCCGACATTATCATAATGATGACAGACGCGTCCGATAAAGAAAACCAGGCACAGCTTGAGGTCACAGAAAAGCTTCTTTCCGACCTCGACGCAGGCGGAAAGCCGACGCTTTGCGTCTTTAATAAATGCGATAATGAGGGCGAAAGCATACCGAAGCCCCCGACGTCGGTGCCGAGCGAAAACGTATTTTATATTTCTGCAAAAACGGGTCAAAACGTCGACGCGCTCATTACACGCCTAAGTGAAATAGTGAACGAAAAGACCTCGCGTCTCGTTTTTCAAATTCCGATGTCAAGGCAGGACGAGGTCGCAAAGCTGTACCGCTTTGCGAAGGTCGAAAGCGTCGACTACGAGGGCGAAAATACCGTTGTCACGGCGATTTGTGACAGCCGCGCGAAGGGAATGTTTGAAAAGTGGCTGAAGAAGTAAGAATAACCCTGGAAAAGTCCGGGGAAGCTGAATTGACCGAGAAAAAATCGGTCTTTTACGGCTATGCATCGCCCGTAAACAGCGAGGAAGAAGCGATTGAATTTATCAATACGATAAAGAAGAAGCACGGCGACGCGCGCCATAACGTCTACGCATATATGGTCGGATCGAATATCGCACGTTATTCCGATGCAGGCGAGCCGCAGGGAACTGCGGGAATACCTGTGCTTGACGTGATACGCAAAAGCGGATTTACCGACGCAGTCATCGTCGTCGCGCGCTATTTCGGCGGAATTCTGCTCGGCGCGGGTGGGCTTGTAAGAGCTTATTCAACGGCGGCGAAAATGGCGGTCGACGAAGCGAAAATAGTGACTTACAGCACCTACCACCAGTTTGACCTCGTGCTGAATTATACCGACCACGGAAAAATAACGACGCTTCTATCTTCGGCAGACCCGATAAACGACGGTATAGATTACGCGGAAAACGTCAAAATTTCACTTGCCTTGCCGATAGATAAATACGATGATTTCAAGGAAAAGGTGCTTGAAATAACGGCAGGCAGAGCGGTGTTCGTAGATAACGGAACACGCTTTGATAAACAGTAATAAACAGGAGAACGCGAGTGCGTTTGCAGAGAACGCCCCCGTTCTCTTGTTTTTCGACATAAAAAAGAGGATTTTTTGCATTTTTTGCGTATATTATATATACTAATAGCATTGAAGAATCTATTTGCGGAGGTTTAATAATGACCGTTACCGAAATGATCAATGAAAGAGAAAAATCAACTCTTTCGGAATTTGCATTTTTGTCCGCTGATTCAAAGGGCAGAGATTACCCGATAAATCCGTGTGACCTGCGCGGAGAATTTCAGCGCGACCGTGACAGAATAATACACAGTAAGGCGTTCCGCCGACTGATGCATAAAACGCAGGTCTTCCTCTCTCCCGAGGCGGACCATTACCGCACGCGTCTTACTCATACCCTGGAGGTAAGCCAGATAGCAAGAAGCATCGCAAGAGCGCTTCGTCTTAACGAGGACTTAGCTGAAGCAATAGCGCTCGGACACGATCTCGGACATACGCCGTTCGGACACGCGGGCGAGCGAGTGCTTCGCCGTTGCTACGATCCGTCCTTTGCCCATTACGAGCAGAGCATCCGCGTCGTTGAAAAGCTTGAAAAGCTGAATCTTACCTGGGAGGTGCGCGACGGTATTTTGCATCACACGAAGGGCGGTGCGTCCACCCTTGAAGGACAGCTCATTCTCGAAGCGGACCATATCGCATACATAAACCATGATATAGACGACGCCTGCCGCGCAGGAGTGCTTCGCTACTCCGACATTCCAAGCGATATAATCGAAACTCTCGGATATACGCACGGTGAGCGTATAAATACGATGGCGCTCAGTATTATCAGAGCGAGCGAAGGACGCCCCGTTATCGAAATGGAGCCGAAGATACGCGAGGCGACAGACCGTCTGCATGAGTTTTTATACGAAAACGTCTACCGTAACCCGATCGCAAAGGGCGAAGAGGGCAAGGCTGAGGAGCTGCTTGAAAAGCTCTACGATTATTTCATAAAGCATCCCGAGGAGATGCCCGACGAGCATAGAAACACGGCGGAGATAGAGGGAGTATCCCGCGCGGTCTGCGACCATATTTCCTGTATGACCGACCGATATGCTCTGAATCTCTATAAAAAGCTGTTCCTGCCCGACCCCTGGCGCGGATAAAACGGAGAAAAATCTTAAAGGAGGGAAAACATGATATCGCCTCAAATAATCGAAGAAATCAAATACCGAAACGATATTGAAGAAGTAATATCACAGCACGTTTCCCTCAAAAGAGCAGGAAACAATCTGAACGGACTCTGCCCGTTCCATAGCGAAAAAACGCCGTCGTTTACGGTGTTTACGGGAACGAAATCCTTTTATTGCTTCGGTTGCGGAGCGGGAGGAGACGTTATCTCGTTCGTAATGAGAACAGAGAACCTTACCTACGTTGACGCGCTTCGCGCTCTTGCAAAGCGTTCGGGAATCGAAATTCCCGAGGACGAAAAAGGTCAGCAGATGGGCGTGCGCCGCGAGCGAATTATCGAAATGAATAAGGATGCGGCGCGTTTCTTCCACGAGTGCTTAAAGAAGAGCAAGGAAGCGCAGGAATACGTCGCAAAACGAAATCTATCTACTGCACTTATCAAGCATTTCGGCGTCGGATATGCTCCGAACGACTTTGAAGCACTTGCCAAGCACCTGCGAAGCAAGGGCTATACGCAGGAGGAAATGAAAGAGGGCTTCCTCTGCTCGATAAGTAAGAAAAACGGCAGGTCGTACGACATTTTCAGAAACCGAATAATGTTCCCGATAATAGACGTCAAGGGCGATATAATCGCCTTCGGCGGACGAACCTTAAGTAACGATAAATCGGAAGCTAAATATATAAATACGAACGATACGCCGGTATTTAACAAAAGGCGAAACCTGTTCGCACTTAATTACGCTAAAAATTCCTGTTCCGACCAGATGATACTCTGCGAGGGATATATGG
Source organism: Eubacteriales bacterium (assembly GCA_045591885.1). Lineage (GTDB taxonomy): Bacteria > Bacillota > Clostridia > Oscillospirales > CAG-272 > Colimorpha_A. Next base: position 6,212 of record JAZNTT010000033.1, read on the forward strand.
ACGTCATAAGCTTGCACGGCGCGGGCTTTACTAACGCGGTCGCATCCTGCGGCACGGCATTCACGCCCGACCAGGCGCGGCTTATGAAAAAATACACGAAAAGCGCGATAATCTGCTTCGACGCAGACGAAGCGGGTCAGCGTAACGCCGATAAGGTATTCAAGCTTCTTTCCGAGGTCGGTCTTGAAGCGAAGCTCCTTAAGGTGGAAAACGCAAAGGACCCCGATGAGTTTATCGGAAAATTCGGAAGAGAAGCGTTTACGCGACTTCTTAACCGAAGCCGAAGCCGCTTTGATTTCAAATTTTCGTCGATAATCTCAAAATACAATATTAACGACGTAAACGATAAGGTGAAAGCCGCGTCGGAGCTATCCGACCTGCTTGCAAGCGGTTGGAGCGAGGTCGAGCGCGACGTATACAGCAGGCAAGTCGCAAAGCATCTTGATATATCGTTTGAAAGCTTCAAGTCAGATATTAAGCGTAAAATGTCGAAAAATGAAAAAGCAGAGAAAAAGGACTTCGGAAGAAGCGTAATGATGTCGACAGAGGGCTACGGAGACCGTATAAACCCCGATAGGCTTCTGAATCAGGGCGCGGCGGGAGCTGAGGACGCGATCATCGGAATACTCGCGACTTATCCCGAGCTTATCCCCAAGGCAAAGGATAAGGCGGGACTCAGCGAGGACGATTTCGTGACCGACTTTAATAAACGCGTCTACGCAAAAATGACCGAGCTTGGAAACGGATTCGATATCGGACTTATCGGAGACGATTTCGGTCAGGAGGAAATATCGCGTATCGTGCGCAATTCCGTTTCGCGTCAGTCGCTTACCGATAACGGCGAAAAGGTGCTGAACGAATGTATTGCGCGACTTAAGACGTTGAAGAAAAAAGAGAATCAATCGCTTGAAGATCTCATCGCAAGCAAACGAAACAAAATATAAAACGAGGGTGAAAAAATGGAAAAGGAAAACAACACTAACAATACCGTACAGGAAGTAAACGTGTCGGTAGGCAACGGCGAAAAGAAGTTCGACGTCCGTGATCTTATCGAGCGAGGCAAGGCAAAGGGTACGCTTTCGCAGAGCGAAATAATGGAGGCGTTTGAGGACGTAGATTACGATATAGAGCAGGTCGAAAAGCTCTATGAGACCCTTGAGGGAATGGGAATCGAGGTAACGGGTTACCTTGACACCCCCGAATTCCAGGCGATCGAAAACGACGTTGAGCGTTACGAGAGCGCCGAGGATATGGAAAAGATGCTCACTCAGGAGGGTCTTTCCGTTGACGACCCCGTTCGTATGTACCTTAAGGAGATCGGTACCGTTCCGCTTCTCGATTCCGAAAGAGAGCTTATGCTCGCAGAGAAGATGGCGGACGGTGACGCAAAAGCAAAGGACGAGCTTGTAAGAGCAAACCTTCGTCTTGTCGTAAGTATCGCAAAGAGATACGTCGGAAAGGGAATGTTCTTCCTCGATCTTATTCAGGAGGGCAACCTCGGACTTATGAAGGCGGTCGAAAAGTTCGACTACCGTAAGGGATATAAGTTCTCGACCTACGCTACCTGGTGGATCAGACAGGCAATAACGAGAGCTATCGCCGACCAGGCAAGAACGATCCGTATCCCCGTTCACATGGTCGAAACGATCCATAAGGTCTCCCGTATCCAGAGACAGCTTCTTCAGGAGCTTGGCCACGAGGCAAGCGCCGAGGAGATCGCAGAGCATATGGGAATGAGCGCCGAAAAGGTCAGAGAGATCATGAAAATATCTCAGGACCCCGTTTCTCTTGAAATGCCGATAGGCGAGGAGGAGGATTCCCACCTCGGCGACTTCATCGAGGACGACAGTAACCCCGCTCCTGCCGACGTTGCGGCACAGAGATTGTTAAGCGAACAGCTCAATGAGGTTCTCCACACCCTCACTCCCCGTGAGGAGCAGGTACTCAAGCTCCGTTTCGGTCTTATCGACGGCAGAGCAAGAACGCTTGAGGAGGTCGGCAAGGAATTCCATATAACGAGAGAAAGAATCAGACAGATCGAGGCGAAAGCTCTTCGTAAGCTTCGCCATCCAAGCCGTTCCAAGCGTCTTCGCGATTATCTTGATTAATTCTGTTTGGTCGACAAAATCGGCTTGACATATTAACATATTTGTAGTAAAATATAATCTGTATACACACGGTGGCAATTGCCGTATTTCAGGAGGAACCCGATAATGAAAAAAAGACTGTTGGCTTTATTTATAGCAGTGATTTGTCTGATAATGCCCGTTCTCACGTCCTGCTCAGACGAAGAAGCAGAGGTGAGCAGAATTACAAAGCCCGTAACCGTTACTCTTTACGGAATAAAAGGCGAGGGAACTACCGATGAAGCGATAAAGGCGGTACAGGACCGTCTCAACGTGTATTCCGAAGGAAACCTTACGACTCGCGTGTTGCTTCGCCTCTTCACCGAGGACGAATACTACGCAAAGCTCGATGAAGCGTTTAACGCGGCTGAAAAGTTCAAAAATGAGAATAAGAACAATTATTCCTCCAAGGATAATAATAAGCTTGTGTTCCCCGATGAAAACGGCACTCAGGTAGACATTTTCATGGTCCGCGGTTCGGAGATGTTCGGAAAGTATAACGGTGACGGATATACAGTTTCTCTCAATCTTGCAGATAAGAGCGGTCTTATGAAAAAATACATTTCCGACAGATATTTCGCGCTTACCAATATGGCAACGCTCGGAGTTCTCGGAACCAAGTCTCCCTTCGGTATCCCGAACAATACCGTTCACGGCGAGTACACCTATCTCCTCGTGAATAAAGAGGTAGCCGGTAAGTACGGCTACGCTGAAAAGAACCTTGACACGCTTCCCGAGCTTAACAACCTGCTCATCGATGCAAAGAATGATTTCAGCAGCTACATAACCCTTTATAACGCACCGATGATTGACCTTGATAATTTCGGCGGAACTATGTTCGGTACCGTAATTGAGGATACCGATACCGCGTTCACGAAGAAGGCTCCCGCGTCGCTTCTCGAAAACGAGAAGTACGTTGAGTATGCTAAGTACCTTAATCTCTTCAAGAACAAGGGATATATAACCGAGGGCGATATTCACGCGCTTCCCGAGGGCAAGAAGGTCGCGGCGGCGTTTATCAAGGGCAATGCGGCTCTCGCTGAGCAGTATAGCGGCGAGTACCTTGTAGTTCCTTATGCGAAGCCCGTTATGAACGATCTCGGCACAGTATTCTGCATAAGCAAGTATTCGCTTGAACCCGTAAGAGCTCTTGAGATCGTTAATCTTCTCCAGACTAACGTTGAATACAGAAACATCTTCCAGTACGGCGTTGAAAACGTTCATTACAGCGTTGACGATTATACGGGAGTTTACGATATCATAAGCGATGACTATAATATGAACCCCGAGGATACCGGAAACCTCTTTATACTTAAGGAAAATTCTTCGATGGATGCGGTTACTAAGGCACTTTGCGCTGATAACTGGGCGCTTGGAAAGCAGCAGCTCCGTGACACCGTAGTCGCTCCTTATCTCCTCTTTAATCCTGATCTAAACGGTCTTGATTACGAGGGCTTCAAGGCAGAGAGTGATAGCGTTTTCAGCAAGCTTATGTCGTATAAGCTCGGCTCTTCGCAGACGTTTGAGGCATATGCAAATCAGCTTAATACCGCGTTCAAGAAGACCGAGGCATTTATCAGCTTCGCGGACAACAGCGCAGTTGCCTCTCCCGCTGAAGGAAATGCAGAGGGCGGCGAGGGTGCGCCGACGGTGACTAACCCCGTTGCAACTCAGTACCTTGCATGGTGCTTGAAGTATAATATCAAGTAAGACTGAATATATCTTCACCGGAGGGGCGTTTTATAACGTCCCTCTTTGGGGTAAAAGATGACTGATATGATAATAGAAAACAGAATATTCCCCGAGGAGCGCGCGTTATATAATCTGACCTCGGCAACGGTTCGTGCCTGCACCTTTGCGGGTGAGGAGGACGGAGAATCGGCTCTTAAAGAATGTCGAAGTGTAAAGCTTGATAGGTGTAAATTCGAGCTTCGCTATCCGCTTTGGCACGCAAAGGGATATGAGATGACGAATTGCGAAATGGCACAGACCGTCCGCGCACCTATCTGGTATTCCGATAACGGTAATATAAGTAATTCGCGTATAGATGGAATAAAATGCTTGCGCGAGTGCAAAAATACAGTAATAGATAATTCGAATATCGTCTCGGACGAATTCGGATGGCTCTGCGACGGAGTCAAGTTCGAAAACACCGAAATAACGTCGCAGTATCTTCTCTTCCAAAGCAAAAATATCGAGGCTAAAAAACTCAAAATGAAGGGAAAATATTCCTTCCAATACTGCGAAAACGTTGTGATAGAGGATTCATACCTCGATACGAAGGACGCATTCTGGCACGCAAAGAACGTGACGGTCAAAAACAGTACAGTAAAGGGCGAATATCTCGCATGGTTCTCCGACGGGCTTACGCTGATCGACTGTAAGATAATCGGAACACAGCCGCTTTGCTACTGTAAGAACCTGACTCTGATAAACTGCGTTATGGAGGAAACCGACCTGAGCTTCGAGTATTCCGACGTAAAGGCGGACGTCAAGGGCAATATCGTGTCGGTGAAAAACCCCGCGTCGGGCTATATAAATGCCGACAGCATCGGGGAAATAATCCTCGACGGCTCGATAATGGAATGCCGATGCGAAATAAAAGAAAAAACAAAAATCTTTTCATAAAGAGAGGTATATAAAAATGGCAAAGGAACTTAAAGGCACAAGAACCGAGGCTAATCTTCTTGCCGCATTCGCAGGCGAAAGCCAGGCAAGAAACAAGTACACCTACTTTGCAAGCGCGGCAAAGAAGGCGGGCTACGAGCAGATCGCGGAGCTCTTCCAGAAGACCGCAGATAACGAAAAGGAACACGCAAAGATGTGGTTCAAGGAGCTTGGACTTCTCGGCGATACCGCCGCTAACCTCAAGAGCGCGGCAGAGGGCGAAAACTACGAGTGGACCGATATGTACGCAGGCTTTGCCGAGGTAGCAGAGGAGGAAGGCTTCACGGCTCTCGCGGCTAAGTTCAGAGCTGTCGCACTTATAGAAAAATCGCATGAGGAAAGATTCCTCGCACTTCTCAATAACGTCGAAATGCAGAAGGTGTTTGAAAAGGCAGAGGAGACGATGTGGGAATGCCGTAACTGCGGACACCTCGTTATCGGCAAAAAGGCACCTCAGGTCTGCCCCGTCTGCGCACATCCTCAGAGCTACTTTGAGGTCAGAAAAGAAAACTATTGATAAACGAGAAAATCACCCGCTTGCGGGTGATTTTTTCTTATGCTTCTTGTAGGCGGGGAGCTTGCTCGGAACCCCAAAACCCGCGTTTGCTCGTTTCGGGTAACACCACGCGCTTCCGCCGTCTTGCCTTCCCTTTATGGGAAGGCAAAATATTATTTCCCATTTCTCAAAAGCGCAAGTATCTCCTTTTCAGAGAGGGAAACAAGCTCCTCGGCATATTCACCCGACGCCGCCTCGGCGATTATCGTGTAGCCGCCGTTACGCGGGATCACGCGAACGCTTCCTTTTTCATATTCGCTCTTCACACCGTCACCCGACGGAGTACCGAGGGACGTGAGGATCGAAAAACGCCGCCTATCGTTGGTTCTGAGCGTGCAAGAGGAAAGGGCAAAGCTCGGGATGTGAACGCACAGCTCCCGTAAGCTCTTTCCGGAAACCGAAACAAGAGCAAGAAGCTCTGCCGCCGCAACCGCGCCATGAATTAGCTCGGGAAAAGCAGAAACGTTTTTCCTCGCCTCGTTTTCACTATCCCCTGAGGGACAAAGCGTGTAAATATACGGGTTTTTTCTGCAAAGATCCAAAAGCACCGACGGCACGGAGGAGGGCAGAGATACCTTTTCTCTTATCAGATACCGCAGAAGCAGTGCTTTTATATGCCAATCATCAATAACGAAGCCGTCCTGCTCGGCAGAAAGCGAAAAACCGTCATTTGATAACGAAAGCTTAATTCCGTCATCACAAATATTTGCTCCGACTCCTTCGAGTGCTTCCTTCATCAAACGCGAAGCGCAGTCTTCTTTTTTGACGGTGACCTTTATGCCCTCAAGCGGGCATCTGCCTGAGGTAAGGAACGGCAGATAAATTTCATTCAAAAAATCAATGCGCGAAAGGCGCATTTTCTTTTCTTGAGATTTTCTTTCTACTCCGAATGATGAAACAAATTTTCGTTCAAAATCACGCGTCGGATAAAGCCCATAGCGGTCATATATAATGATTGACGTTTGTCGATCGTCGCTTTTTATAAAAAGCGAAAGATCAAGCCCAAGCTCGGTAGAGGCATAAGATGCCGCCGCCTCAAACCCTTGCCCGAGAAGTACGGCTTCCTCAGAGGCTTCACCGAGTCCGCGCAAAAGCGCCGATAAAACACGTTCCGAATTTTGACTGCCATCTGTCATGATTCCGATCCGACCGCCGCCCGAGGAAAGCGCAAGAGCAAGACCAACCCTTACGCAAAACGAAGGTGAAGCGGTTTTGGCATCGGTACGAAAAGCCCCTTCATCGAGCATTTCACGTATTTTGTCCGGTGAAACAGGCGCACCTTGACGAATGAATGAGCCATCAGGTATCTCGCTGCCCGATGGCAGAACAGTTCCCTCGCTGATGACGCAGTTGTCACCGATGACGCAGCCGTGACCTATAACGCAGTTGCGAAGAATATGAGATCCGTCTCCAATCACAGTGTCCGAGCAAACAACCGAGCTTTCGACCTTGCTTCTCCGTCCGACCTTAACACCGTCGAAGATCACCGATTCGTTAACTCCCTCAGGCGGCAAATGACAATCCTTTCCGACAGCATTTTTGGCGTTACTGTAACGCATATTTGCCGCCTTATATGATGAAAAATCGCCGATATCGCACCAATAGCCTCGGTCGGTAAACGTCGCGATCTTCTCTCCTGCTTCCATAATCCTCGGGAAAACGTCATTCGAGAAGTCGCATTTTCCATTCGGAATATAGTCGAATATCCGCGGAGACATGACGTAAATACCGGTGTTAATAAGATCGGAATATGTCGAGGAAAGAGACGGCTTTTCGCAAAACCTGCTGACACAGCCGTTTTCATCTGCAAGAACGACACCGTACTCTCCCGGCTCAGTGCAGTGCGTAAGCACCATAAGAACAGGAGCGTCCTTTTCTTTTCGACGGTTGATTGCTGCGGTGAGATCACATTCAGAAAGAGCGTCACCGCTTATAACTATAAAATCATCATCCCCGATAAAGCTCTCGGCATTTTTTACACCGCCGGCAGTGCCGAGCGGCGTCTCCTCGTTTAGATACGTCAGCTCAACCCCCTGACACGATTGCCCGAGAGTGCTTATTATCCTGTCGGATAAATATCCGACGGTAATTGCCGCCTCGTCTATTCCGTGACTTCGGAGAAGGGAGAGAATGCGGACGATAGTAGGAACGCCGCCGATAGGAAGCAGCGGCTTTGGAATAGAGTCTGTTATCGGGCGAAGGCGTCTGCCCTCGCCGCCAGCCATAATTATTGCTTTCATAAGTTACCCTGAATTATAAAAATTTGAATACACCGCCTCTGTTATTGCGATAATCGTATAAAACAGTAACGGAGGAAAATATGATAAAGGGAATTAACAAAAATATGATAGTAGTAAAAAATACGGGAAGCAGATATTTTGAGGAGGCACATTTTATAATCAAAAACGGCATCTCCGATTGCTCCGAGCGCGATCTCGTTAAGGAAGCGTCAAAAATAGTTGGTACTGTTCTTACCGAAAACGGAAAGATGTCAAAGCCGAAAGGGAGGATAATTAAAGGGCTAATAACCTTCATTTTGTCCTTTATATCGGGCGCCGCGCTCGGAATTATGATCTGCCTGCTTTCTTAAAGATCGTCAGCGTCCTGGATCGGTTTCTCGTCAACCTTCATAAAAATCTTGCCGTCGACCGTCTTTCTCGGCATAACGTGCATATCCTTAGTGAGTCCCGTGTAGCTTCCGAGAGGGTCAGCGACGCTTTGATATGAGTTTATAGCATCGTAGGTCTTCGGAAAATCGTTCTTATTTTTATCTTTCTTTTTCATCTAAATTACCGCCTTTCAAGGTTGTTTTACGATATTATTCCAAAAAGAGGGTAATTTATACCGCTTCGCCGTTCAAAATTTATTCACGAATTTGTACACATAATATTAACATCTTGCGTGTATACTAATTGCAAGTATATTCGTTCGATTCTGACATGGTTCGGATAGGGCAAAGGCACAAGCCGTAGGACGGTATGACGGCGAGTGTTCCTATCGGGGCAGTCGGTAACTTAATAATACTAATTAAAACGGAAGGAGAGGTCCGCTTTTTTTCGGCGGACAAAACTACTTAATGGCAAAAAAGAAAAAGA
>JAZNTT010000034.1:0-5384 GCA_045591885.1 Eubacteriales bacterium
CAAAAGCGAAGCCATTCACCGTACAATGCTCAAAAATGCTTCTCGCCGCCTCGGCGCAGTAGCATTTAAGTCCGCACTGAGAATCGGAATACCGAAATCCCGCAACAAACGACACAAGCTTGATATACATTTTCGACATAAGCTTACGGATAAAGGTATATCCGTCGTATCCGTCCGATGCAATATTACGCGAGCCGATAACAACGTGCTCACCGCCCGAAATTATCCTATTATATATATTGATTATCGCATCGGTGCCGTAAGCGAGATCACAGTCGGTACAAACGATCACGTCGCCAACGCAAGCCTTGATGCCTTCACGCACCGCACTTCCCTTCCCGCGGTTATCGGGATAAGAAACAACTCTGACTTTCGGCAGATCAAGCGCACTCACAAGCTCACCGCAACCGTCTGTACTTCCGTCATCGGAAAAGACGATCTCGTATTCGTCACCGAATATCGGCTCAAGATACTCGGTAAGAGTTTTCGCCGTGCTTTCGACGATATTCTTTTCATTATACATCGGAATAAGGACCGAGAGCTTCATTTGCGTGATCTTCCTTAAGAATTGGGATTATTGTATGCGTCTACCATTATGGCATGAACGGCAAGACGTCCGTCCGAGAATCGGTTATTACAGGTCGAGAGAGTAAGAAGCTTACTGCTTCCATCGAAGTGGACCTTTCCCTTGCGGTATATCGACTTTTGCTCCGAAGTTTCTGCGAACTCTATAAACTTCTCGTTATTCGAGAAATACGTCGTTATATAGGGATAGTATTTATGCGTTTCGTATATCGAGTATATCTGATAGGTATACATTCCGTCAAGCGTATAAATGATCACCTTTCCGTTGTTCATAAAGAACGATTCCTTCAGGAAATTGTCGAGCTGGTGGAACATTGACGAATTGGACATATGATGTCCGTAAATAACGAGGTTTTTGTTTTGCATGAGCTTCGGCTCGCAGGTAAAATCGGCAAATATCGCACCTGCGCCGAGGGGCGAGCCATTATAAGAATGATTAAGATAATAATCGTTATTGTTCGCCTGCATTATCGGATAATTGATGTTGGTTCCCCCGACCATTATCCAGCCGTAAAGATCGGGATAGCGTTTTTTCAGGTTGAGCAGCTTAACTCTTACCCTCGCGTAGTCTTTGTTTATGACATTTGCGTTAGTATAGTCCGAAAGATCGTCTTTAGTAAGTGTCAAACCCGTTTTATGGTCGGGAGTTGCAAGCATATCCTGCCCTTGAAACATTATTCCGACACCGTTTTCATCCATAACAAAATCGCCGATATCGTCGTACAATCGGTTTTGCTCGTTATAATCGACAACCGATTTTCCGATATTATACAAGCTGAAAGCAAAAGCGAGAACGCATACGCCCATAAGAAGAAGGCGCAAGTTATCAAGCACCATATCAAGGACACGGCGCTTTTTCTTTTTCTTTGCGCGGATACCGTCTGCGTTCAATTCGTTAAGCGAACGCAGAAAATCCTTTTTCCTCTCGTTGTTATCGGGCATATTACACCTTTGTTTCAGAAATTATTTTACTTCAATCATCGAAGCGTCCCACATATTGGGCGCCTCATAGCCGAGAAGGTTGGCAACGGTTGCTGCTACGTTCGATAGACCGTAGGAGCCGTCTGCCTTCACGTTATATTCTCCGCTATGAACGTTATCGTAGAAGATGCAGGGAACGGGGTTAAGAGTATGGCTCGTCTTTGCCTTGCCGCTCGGCATCTTCGTCTTCTTGTCAAGCTCGTACATCTCGTCAGCGTTACCGTGGTCGGCAGTGATGAGAGCAACGCCGCCAACCTCGTCGAGAACCTTTAGTATTCTGCCGAGCTGGAGGTCGAGAGCTTCCATACTGCACTTGGTAGCGGCAAAGGAGCCGGTATGACCGACCATATCGCCGTTCGGGAAGTTGCAACGGAGATACTTGTACTCACCGCTCTTGAGCGCCTCGATAAGCGCGTCAGTGATCTCGGCACACTTCATCCAGGGTCTCTGCTCAAAAGGAACTATGTCAGAGGGGATCTCAACGTAGGTCTCAAGCTCCTCGTCGAACTTTCCGCTCTTGTTTCCGTTCCAGAAATAAGTAACGTGACCGTACTTCTGGGTCTCGGAAATAGCGTAGCACTTTACGCCTGCATCGGTGAGGTATTCACCGAGGGTATTGGTGATTTCGGGGGGATTTACGAGATAATTGGAGGGAATATGAAGGTCTCCGTCATATTCGAGCATACCTGCATAAACCACCTTGGGGTGACGAACGCGGTCGAACTTATCAAATTCAACGTCGTCAAACGCCTTTGAGATTTCTATCGAACGGTCTCCGCGGAAATTGAAGAACACAACGCTGTCACCGTCGTTAACGGTGCCAACAGGCTTGCCGTCCTTTGCGATAACGAAAGGAGGAAGATCCTGGTCGATAACGCCAAGCTCTGCTCTGTACGCGTTGATTGCTTCTTCAGCAGAAGCGAATGCTCTTCCCTCTCCGAGAACGTGAGTCTTCCAGCCGGCTTCGACCATTGCCCAGTTTGCCTCGTAACGGTCCATAGTTATCTTCATTCTTCCGCCGCCCGACGCGATAGCAATATCGAACGACTCGCTTCTGAGGTCGGAAAGGAACGCTTCAAAAGGAAGAACGTAATCAAGGGCTGACGTCTCACCGACATCACGTCCGTCAAGCAGAACATGAACGCGAACGGTCGAGATTCCCTCTTCCTTTGCATGAACTATGAGAGCCTTGAGATGATCAATGTGCGAATGTACGTTTCCGTCGGAGAAAAGTCCGAGGAAATGGAGAGTCGAGCCGTTTTCCTTTACGTTGGATACGACCTTTTTCCAGGTGTCGGAAGCGAAAAGCTTACCGCTTTCGATCGACTGCGAAACGAGCTTTGCGCCCTGCGCAAATACCTGTCCCGAGCCGAGAGCGTTGTGTCCGACCTCGGAGTTACCCATGTCGTCGTCAGAAGGAAGTCCGACAGCGGTTCCGTGTGCCTTGAGCGAAAGCGTAGGATACTTCGACATAAGCATATCAAGGTTAGGAGTATATGCGGCGGCAACTGCGTTTCCGCCGTTATCGGGAGCGATTCCGACACCGTCCATTACGATGGTAAGAACAGGTCCCTTTACACCGTCAAATCCGTTTAATTTGTTAAGCACTTTATTCATAGTACGTCCGTTTCTCCGACAGTTTTTTTGCGCTGCCCACAAGTCGGATCGGACAGCACAGGTATAGACGATACTATTATACACCATAATTGTGAATAAAGAAATGCTTTTTACGATTTTCTTAAATTTTTTCTTTCCAGTAATGGAAAAAGCCCCGCATAAAGCGGAGCTTTTCGTGCCTTGATTTATCTGTTTCCGTTCTTGAGATCGTTTTCGTACTTCTCGATCATCTTCTTGACCATCTGGCCGCCAACAGATCCTGCCTGCTTTGCGGTGATGTCGCCGTTGTAAGAATTGTTAAGGTTTACTCCAACCTCGTTTGCAGCCTCCATCTTGAACTTATCAAGAGCTGCGCGTGCTTCGGGCACTACGTTCTTGTTGCTTTTAGTAGCCATTTTAAATTTCTCCTTACCTTAAAAGGTATTTGTTTTCAAGCCGTTTTCCGGCTCTGGTCTTATTATGGTTCGATTTCCTTTTTATATGAATGGTAATTTTTGGGATGTTGCGCCGCATAAATTAAACGAAAAAGCGGAAATAATTATTATATTTATTAATTTGTATTAATGTCAAAAGTGATTCGCAAAAGTAATTTAAGTCTTCAAGACTGTAAGGATTATATGATAAACGACGGCAGCGCAGTTCTCGAATTCTACTACGAGCACCGTAACGACACGCTTCACGAGCTTGCAGAAGCAGTAATGAAGCGCGAGGACTGGTGGGGTCTCGACCTCACGACCGTTCCCACATTCATCGACGAAGCAAAGCGCATCCTTACCAAAATCGAAAAGGAAGGCATGCAGGCAGCAATCGAAGAAGCCGCAGCGAAATAATATAATAATGGCAAAAGGCAACGCGATGCGTTGCCTTTTTGATATTTCTTGCCTTTGCTTCTTCCACGCGAGATTTAACTGTATTATACTCCTCGTTCTGCTCGTCCGTTTCGACGGCTTCGGAGACGGAATACTTTACTTCTTCAATTCCGGATACCTCTGCAGCAGAGTCGCTATTGCGTCCTCTTCCGATGTCGAGTCCTCGATTATCTGTGCTACCTCTGCCTGTATTGTTTGCCTGTCGTATTTCTCGAAGAGTGGGGCAGTCATCCCGAGTATATCGGACGAATAGTTCTTTTCCCTTAAATATTTCAATGTTTTTGCAAACGGTGTCATACCTTGCTCCTTTCGCCATTTCTTGAATAAAATATCGTCTTACTTCGTCGCATTCAGTTTCGTTGTTAAGGTTGATCCTTACAACTTGTGTTATGACAGGGTTTTCAAAAGTTCCCTTGGTAAAGATTATTGCATTATCCACCCTATCCTTGCCCAACCTATCGTCGCCCACATATATCATTCTTTCTCCCTTGGGAGTTTTGTAATATGCGCTCTTGTCCTTAAGCAACGACTTAAAGGCTTCGTTTTCGCCTGAGGAAAGTATATTATTCACTCTCGCCCATCCGAAATTGTTGTAATCCTTTGTCGAGTACAAGTCAACAATATCGGTGTTAATTTTAACATCGTATTCATTTTCCAAGTCCGAAATTGTCACCGAATAACGTATATCCTCATTCTTCTCGTTGAATCTCTCGGAGAGAGGAATAACGTTTCCGTTGTCGTCGTAGGTTACGGGATCGGCGGATTTGACTTGCGCGGAGTTTTTAATAACGTAAGACAGTCCACGGCTCACGGGTACACCGTTTACGAGGTCGCCGCCCTCGTCAAGAACGATAGCGTCGTAATCAAGTCCGTTCTCGTCGATGTAATCTGCAATGTCATATCCATCAGTCCAGTCGGGAAGCCCCGATTCCTGAATCTGACTTGCGCCGTATTCGGGGAGAATCTCGTTTTCAAAAATTTCTCTCGCTTCCGTATCTCGCGTGTCAAACGGCTTCTCAATCTTTACGTACACTTCGTAAAGAGATTTTTCGTTCTCCCTCTGCGCGTAACGTTCAGCATAAGCTTTATTTTCGGTAAAATATCCCCAGTCACGGAACACGGTAAATCCACCGCCATTCTTCGCGCCGTGATACATACGGGAAGAATACCCCGCCGTCTGCGCTGCTTCGTCAACCATTCTCTGCGCTGTTTCCATATCGCCGTTCTCTACGACGGAGAGGTAGTCGAAATCGGTTTCGGGGGAAATTGAGTACTTTACGCCTCGCTTCTTGACTCCTCCACGATCTGCCAAATCGCGTGCTTGAACTCCAC
>JAZNTT010000035.1:0-7974 GCA_045591885.1 Eubacteriales bacterium
CGAGCGCAAAAGCGCTCGGCTTATTTTTATCGGCAAATTAAGTTAGTTGCAACCGCAGCCGCAACCGCAGGTATTGCTACCGTTGCAGTACCAATAGAGGATAAGGAGAATAAGGATTACGATCCAAACGTTGCAGTCGTCAAAAATGTTGCAGAGGCATCCCATGGTATTAATATCCTTTCTGTTTCATTCAAAAGGTCGGTTTTGCCGCCCTTTGATACCATTCTATGCCTCATGGCTTCCTCCGTTACCGAAGCAAAAACCGCGAAAAAAGAATTTCGATAAAAAATTCGATACAATTATAGAAAACGTGACCGCACCGTATTATAATTGGCTCAACACGAAGCAAAAATAAATTTCATCGTTTTAAGATTGAGAAAATATAAATCCCCGAGCATTCGGGGATTATTTATCTAAACTCCGGTATAAAGCTTTCCGACGCGCTTTCGCCATCCTGGATATAAGCGTTTTTGATGCCGATGCTCTCGGCGTATTCAACGACGGAATCATATTCCTCTGCCGTCAGCTTTCTCTTCAGTTCATCGGGCGCGTTCGGCTGGGGTGTATATTGGCTCATAATACTGATAACTATACTGTTGCCGTACTCGCTATGCAGATAATCAAGCACTTTCATACTGTCGTCAGCGTGATTCGGAAGCACAAGGTGACGCACGATAACGCCCTTGACCATCGTTCCGTCGGAATTATAGAACGCCTCTCCGCGCTGATTCACCATTTCGTGAAGCGACCTTTTCGCTACCTCGGGATAGTCACCGACACCCGAAAAGCGCTTTCCAAGACCACTGTCCATATACTTGAAATCGGGCAGATAAACGCCGATATATCCGTTCAGCGAGCGAAGTGCCTCGACACTCTCATATCCACCGCAGTTGTAAACCGTCGGCAGATAAAGTCCCATTTCCCAGGCAAGATCAAGCGACCTTTTTATGTTCGGCACCCAAGGGGTAGGCGTTACGAAATTGATATTGCAAACGCTCATATCCTGAAGCGAAATATACGCATCGGCAAGCTCTTTTTCGGTCATTTCGCGCCCGAGCTTGCCGCCGCTTATCTTACCGTTTTGGCAGAACGAGCAACGCAGATTACAGCCCGAGAAAAAGACGGTTCCCGAGCCGTTCCCCGTGCAGATGCATGGCTCTTCCCAAAGATGAGGCGCGACGCGACTGACAATGGGAGTCGAGCCCACACCGCAAAAGCCGATTATTCCGTTGTCCCTTTCAGCTCCGCAGGAACGCGGGCAAAGATTACAGTTCATAATGTGTCCTTTTGATATGTTTGGATCTAATATAATGGTTGCGGGCGGGGGCTTGCTCACACGCTCACTCTATTGCGGACATTGAAACAGTCAGGCATTTCGTCTTGCCTTCCCCTCAGGGGAAGGTGTCGGCAAAGCCGACGGATGAGGTGTAGGTTGCGAAGCAACCGTATATAATAACAAGGTTACTTTCCTTTGGAACACCTCATCCACCGCAGACGCAGCGTCTGCGGTCCCCCTTCCCCAAAGGGAAGGCTAACAACGTCGCAAATCTTTCCGTATGACGCGGACTTGCCTACGCCATACATTATTCCTCAAACAACTCCATTATCTCGTCCGTCCTTAGCCGATCGGCAACGTACGCCTTGCGAAGCAGCTCAGACGGAATACGGTCGTCGTACTTTTCAAACACAGGGCATTCGTTTGCGCCGACGAGCGACGATTTGTCGATTCCATTTTTAGCAATACGCTTTATATACTTCATAAACGACTCGCCATCGCCCTTTTCGAGCTTGAACGTCATATAGAAACAGCCCTCAAATTCAAGTCCCGAAAGTCCGAACGATGCGCCGTTTTTCGCAATAAACTTGCGAAGCGTGCGGAAGGAGCGCGTACCGAGCCAAGGGAACAGACACCAGGTGTATCCGCCGAGATGAACGATCTCCTTTTCAAGCATACCGGTATTTCTCGCAACACCGCGTGCAACCTCAAGGCGCTTACGCGCGTTTTCCTTAAGATAAGGATATACCGTATCCTCTTCAAGCACCTTTTTCATTCGTTTCAGAATCTTCGTGTGTATCTCGCCGTAATCACCGGGCCAAGACACTTCCATTTTACCCTTTACCTGCTTGCAGTAAATGAGTTTTCTTTGAATATCAAGCTCCTCGACCTCCCAAACTCTGCCCGCAAGTGCAAAACGGTCGCCGACGGGGGGCGGTGTAGTTATCGTTCCGATCTCATCGGAGCCGCAACGGACGGTAAAGTCCTCGCTGTCCTTGAAAACGGCGTAGAACTTGAAGCTGTTTATGAGCCGTTCGCCGCGGACACCTATAATGAGCGTTTTTTCCTCGGTCATTTCAAGATAATCGAGATTGAGCATCGAAACGAGCAACACCCTATAATCATCGGGCGAAACGTGAATGAAGGGCGGAAGCGTCAGTACCCTCTCGGCAAGCGCCTTCGCGCTAAGCTCACCGCAGGAGGCAAGAGTGCTTAAGGTCTGCTGGAAAAGCAAGCTGAACGGCAGGTGACGCACAGATGGCGGCTCAATAAACCTTTCCTCAAGATAAAGCTGAACTATCGCGATACCGCGTATAAGCTCCCACGGCATAAGCTGCGGAAGCGGCGTATTCGGAAGCGGATTTTCTTCTCTGAAAACCGTCATCATCTCGGGCGGATTTCCGCGTCTGCCCGAGCGTCCGAGACGCTGAAGCAAGCTCGAGACCGAATGCGGAGATTCGAGCTGAATAATTCTTTCAAGCCGTCCGATGTCGATACCAAGCTCAAGGGTAACCGTCGCACAGGTGACGGTACGAATATCCTCATCCTTAAGCTTAAGCTCGGCTTCCTCGCGGATCGAGGCGGAGAGATTTCCGTGGTGTATCTGAAAAACGTCCTCTTCACCGCGTCTGTCAGCTATCTGACGGAGAGTCGCGGTGAGATATTCCGTCTCCTCGCGCGAATTCGAGAAGATAAGGCACTTTTTATCGCGCGAGCAGTCGTAAATGTACTCAAAACCGGGGTCTATCGGGATATACTTATCCTCACTCGGCATAGCTCCCTCGCCGTCGCCCTCGTTCTGAATGTAAAAATGCTCCATTCCGAGCCGCCACGACGTGCGCGTGTCGGGGCAGTCAACGCAAACCGTTTCGCGCACCGAGCCGGCACCCAACCATTTGCAGGCGGCGTCAATATCACCTACGGTCGCAGAAAGACCTATTCTCACGGGATCGTAACCGATAGTCCTCGCAATTCTGGTAAGCTGGCAGAGTATCTGATTTCCCCTGTCGGTACCCGTCAAGGTATGCACCTCGTCGAGAATTACGAAGCGAAGCGAGCCGAACAGACGCACGATGTCGTTACTTCTGTTCATAAGCATGCTTTCAAGCGATTCGGGGGTTATCTGAAGTATTCCGCGAGGGTCCTTCAGTGCCTTTGATTTGTGCGACATCGCAACGTCACCGTGCCAATGGAAAACGGGAATACCGCTCATATCAAGCACCTCGTCGAGGCGCGAAAACTGGTCGTTTATCAAGCTTTTAAGGGGTGCAATATAGAGCGCGCCGATCGAATTCGGCTCCTCCTCGTAAAGCTTCGAAAGCACGGGAAAAAGAGCCGCCTCGGTCTTACCCGACGCAGTCGGTGAGGTTATGAGAAGATTGTTCTCGGTTTCAAAAAGCACCTCGGCGGCGCGAACCTGAACGTCGCGAAGCTCGCTCCAACCGTGGCTGTAAATATAATCCTGCAAAAAAGGCGGAAATTTTCCGAAAATATCCATATCAAACCCCCGTTTTGTCTTTATCACCCCTCATTATAACATTATAATTGCATTTATTCAACCTTTTTTCTGTCGTCAATGAGCAAAATTATTCCGCAAACGATATGTAGAAGTGCCGAAAATACTACCTCGTTCAGAGCCGCCGACGGATATGAGCTTACGCCAAACGCGTTTCCGTTCCTTGCGAATCTATCAAGCATTATGACCCATATCCCGCCCATAACGGTCGAAACAAGCCCGAAAAAGAGCACTAAAAGATACGTATTTCTTAATTTGAGATTTCTTATTTTCTTTATCATATTCATCACCTCGATTATAATTATAACGTATCTTATACGCTCTGTCACCGCAAAAATTCTGTAAAATCAGGCGTAAATTGACATTGAAAATAATTTGTGGTATAATTTGTTTCAACATATAGCAAGACATTTATGTGTCATTGTCTGCGGTCATCTTGAGCGCAGCGCCGCCCAAGATTCCGATTCTGCGAATCGCCGCTTCGCGGTTCGACTACGGGCTTCGCCCTCCGCTCAGAATGACAGCGGGCGGCGCGAAGTCGAAACCCGAAGGGCGAATGGCAAAGCCATTCGGATCTCGCAGACCACCACAATCCACCTCAAGGAGCAAACCTATGACCGACCTCTGGCAGTATCTTAAAAACGCAGATAAACCGATCGTCCTCTACGGCACGGGCGACGGAGCTGACAAGATACTGAACGTAATGGCTGAAAAAGGAATAAAGGCAAGCGGTGTTTTCGCCTCCGACGGATTTGTGCGTAAGCGTGTTTTCCGCGATATGCAGGTGCTTTCGTACAAGGAGGCAGTCAAGACCTTTGGAGATATGATAGTCCTCATCGCCTTCGGCTCGTCGCTTCCCGACGTGATGGAAAATTTCGTAAAGCTGTCACTTCTTCACGAGACCTACGTCCCCGACGTTCCCGTCTCGGGCGGGGAGCTTTTCGATATTGATTTTTATAATAAGAACCTGGACAAAATAAATGAAGCGCGGGCGCTTCTTTGTGATGAAGCATCGGTCAAGCTTTACGATAATATGATAATGGCGAAGCTGACGGGCAAGGTTCAATACCTGCTTGACGGCTGCGAGACCGACGATGAAATACTCTCGTTTTTGCACGCAGAAGACTTCCGCGTCACCCTCGACCTCGGTGCGTACAACGGCGACACGGCGCTGAAGCTCGTCGATTTCTGCCCGAAGCTTGGGGCAGTCATCGCGCTTGAGCCCGACGAGCGAAACTTCAAAAAGCTTTGTATAAACACAGTCCCGACGAAAAAGGTCGAACCGCACTACGCCGCCGCATGGGACAAAAGCGAAATACTGACCTTCACAAAGGGCGGAGGGCGCGGAATACACCGCAAGAGCGGCAAAAAAACGGTCGAGGTCGCAGGCGTTCGTCCCGAAAGCTTCCTTGACGGACGAAAGGTCGACTATATAAAGATCGACGTTGAGGGCGCGGAGCGCCGAGCAATAAGCGGTTGTGAAAACGCAATAATCAACTACCGCCCCGCAATGCGAATTGCTCTCTATCATAAGAGCGCGGATATTTTTGAAATTCCGCTTTTGATCCACTCGATTTGCCCTAATTATAAAATGTACATCAAGCGAACGATGTCCTTCCCCGCGTGGGATATCGACCTTATTACGCTTTGATTCGGAGAATATATGAGCATTATCGGAAAAATAATAGACGGACACATCGAAAAACGCCGTCTTAAGATACACGGCGCTTTCCGCAAGAAGCTGAAAAATGAAACGCCGTCAATAATAGCAAATAACTGCTTCGGCACTATGATCTATTACCACCTCGGGCTCAGATATATGAGCCCGACCGTCAACCTATTTATCAAAAAAGATGAATACTTGACTTTCATTTCCAACCTGCGCGAATACCTTGATGCAGAGCTGACCGAGGTAAAGGACAGCGACCGCAGTTATCCGGTTGGTGAGCTTGTGCATGAAGGTAAGGCAGTGCGAATTTACGGAATGCACTACAAAAATTTCGAAAACCTCAAAGAAAAATGGGACGATCGCAAGAAAAGAATAAATTATAATAATTTCTTCATCGTAATGACCACTCTCGAATTCACAAAGGACAACGCAGAGGTTTTTGATAATCTTCCCTACAAAAACAAGCTCGTTGTAACAGGCAGATCGGAATGTGAACGTCCGTATATCGTTTATCATAAAAATCTGCTAAACGAAAATTACGACCTCGGACGATTCGTTCAGTACGACAGTAGATTTTCGGTAAAAAAGCCGATGGATAAAATAGATTACGTCGGCTTCTTAAACAAAGGTTATATAGGTGAATAAATGCAAAAATTCAACGTAACGGGAATGTCCTGCGCCGCCTGCTCAGCGCGTGTTGAAAAAGCGGTGTCGGGAGTAAAAGGAGTAAAAAGCTGCTCCGTCAACCTCCTCACTAACAGCATGACAGTCGAAGGTGACGTTTCCGAATCGGAAATAATAAAGGCGGTAGAAAACGCCGGCTACGGCGCGTCTGCCGATAACGGCAAAGCGCCCGAAAAAAAGGAAGAGACCGATAACGGCGAGACGAAGAAGATACTTCTGCGCCTGACGTTCTCGATAATATTCCTTGCGGCTTTAATGTATATTTCGATGGGACGAATGGTAGGTCTGCCGCTCCCGTCCGCGCTTGAGAATAACCACCTCGCGAACGCCTTGACCCAGATGCTTCTTTCCCTTACCGTAATGGTAATAAACCAAAAATTCTTTATAAACGGCTTCAAGGGAATAATAAAGGGCGCGCCGAATATGGACACGCTCGTTTCGCTCGGCTCGCTCGCGGCGTTCTCATACAGTACCGCGATGGTCTATAAAATGACCGTCAGTCATTCGCATTCGCTTCTTCACGGTCTGTATTTCGAGAGCGCGGCAATGATACTGACGCTGATCACCGTCGGAAAGCTTCTCGAAGCACGCGCGAAGGGTAAAACCACGAGCGCACTCAAGGGTCTTATGTCGCTCTCGCCCGAAAACGCAACCGTCATGAGAGACGGTAAGGAAATAACGGTTCCGATAGCGTCACTTAAGGTCGGTGATATATTCACGGTCCGCCCGGGTCAGAATTTCCCTGCCGACGGCAAGGTTATCGAGGGTATCAGCTCGGTAAACGAAGCGGCACTCACGGGCGAAAGCATACCTGCCGATAAAACGGTCGGCTCACCCATTTCCTCAGGTACGGTAAACCTTTCGGGCTTCCTAAAATGCGAGGCAACGAAGGTCGGTCACGATACCGTCCTTCAGCAGATAATAAAAACAGTCTCCGACGCATCGGCGTCCAAAGCGCCTATTGCACGTATCGCCGATAAGGTTTCTGGAATATTCGTCCCGACCGTCATCGGAATCGCGCTCGTAACGATCACCGCATGGCTTATCGCAGGCGAAAGCATCGGCTTTGCGCTCGCGCGCGGAATATCGGTGCTCGTCATAAGCTGTCCCTGCGCGCTCGGACTTGCAACCCCCGTTGCGATAATGGTCGGAAGCGGAGTCGGAGCTAAAAACGGAATACTCTTCAAGAGCGCGTCTGCCCTTGAAGAAATTGGAAAAACCAAGGTCGTCATTCTCGATAAAACGGGAACGGTAACGAAGGGAACACCGACAGTATCCGACGTTATCCCGATAGGATGCGGTGAAAACGAGCTTCTGACGCTGGCATATTCCGTCGAAATGGGAAGCGAGCATCCGCTTTCTAAGGCGATAACCTCCTTCGGCTCCGAAAACGGCATTTCCCCACTTCCTGTGGAAAGCTTTGAGGCGCATACGGGAAGCGGAGTTTCGGCACTTGTTAACGGTGAGACCGTCTACGGCGGAAAGCTCTCAATGGTCTCAGAGCTTGCGCCCGTAAGCCACGAAACTAAAAAGCTTTCCGAAAAGCTCTCAAACGAGGGAAAAACGCCCCTCTTTTTCGCTAAAAACGGCACGATCCTCGGCATTGTAGCCGTCAGCGACGAGGTCAAGGATGATTCCGCCGAGGCAATAAAGACGCTTCACGAAATGAAGATAAAGACCGTAATGCTGACGGGTGATAACGAGAGGACCGCACGCGCGATAGCCGATAAGGTCGGTATCGACGAGGTCGTTGCAGGGGTAATGCCGAACGAAAAGGCAGATACCGTCAAGCGCCTCAGCGCAAACGGCAAGACCGCAATGGTCGGTGAC
>JAZNTT010000036.1:0-9400 GCA_045591885.1 Eubacteriales bacterium
ATGTGTTAATGGTCGTAGGGGGGGGGCTTGCCCCCCCCGTTTCAAAACAATGATCCCCGTTTCGCAGGGCTTTGCCCTCGGGGCGGCGGGAGCAAGCCCCCGCCCTACAACAATATGACAATAATTTCTACCGTCAAATAACAAAAAGAGGTATCCCTTGGCTAAACACAAAAAGAAAAAGAAAAAGCAGGTCGCTGTGACCGAGGTTAAAAAGAAAAAGCCGTTTCCCGTTAAGCGTGCGCTCACACTGCTCTGCATAACCGCGCTTATCTTTACAGCATATCAGGTGATGATCGCGCTTGAATTTGCGGCGGCAATACATATTTATTGGATCGGTCTCGGCGTGCTTGCGATGGTATATATCGCGGTCAACCGCGGTTCGTTCCGTCCCATCTCGCAGGGCGATCTTTCGGACGAGCTTACAAATGAAGAAAAAAACGAGATCATAAGCGCTCAGGCGCGGAGATTTGAAAGAAGCAGACCGCTCCTTTACTTAATCATTGCCATAATCTTCACGCTTCTTTTCGACACCGCGTATCTATACGCAACAATGAACTTAGGACTGAAATTCTGATGAAAGTTATTTCCCTTTATTCCGGCTCGTCCGGTAACTGCACGCTGATCGAGGCGGGTGAAAGCACCGTTCTCGTAGATGCGGGCGGAAGCGCAAGGGCGCTCGTTACCGCTCTTGAAAGAATCGGAAGCAGTATCCTCCGAGTTACCGACATTTTCATAACTCACGAGCACGGAGACCACACGCACGCCCTCTCGGCTCTGCTTAAAAAGCATCCCTGCCGGATACATATTACCGATCCGAGTGCAAATGCGCTTCAAATACGGGAAAATTGCTTGCTTGATGCTTGCCTTGTCCGTCACGGGACTGAGTACAGCTACGATCTCGGTGAGCTTCATATTGATGCCTTTCCCGTTCCTCACGACAGCTTCGCGTGTGTCGGATACAAATTTACCTATCACGGCGAATCGGTCGGCATCGTGACCGACATCGGCTACGTCACACAGACCGTTTACGACTGTCTTTGCGGCTGTCATGCGGTCATGATCGAGGCGAACCACGATCGCGAAATGGTGCGGTGCGGAAGCTATCCTGCCGCCCTCAAAGCCCGTATTCTTTCGGGCGGTGGTCATCTTTCAAACGATGATTGCGCTGAAATTTCCGGCGCGTGGGCGCGGCAGGGCACGAAAAAGCTGATGCTCGCGCATTTAAGCGAGGAAAACAACACGCCCGAAATCGCGCTTCAAACCGTAAAAAGGGCAACCGACCCATACGGCGTCGACGTTTGCGCCGCAAAGCGCGACGAGCCGACGGTTTTGATCGAGTAGGTATTATAATTTATTCCGGCACCCTTCCCCTGAGGGGAAGGCAAGACAACGTAGCGAAACCTCGATACGTTGTTTGTAGGGGCGACCATTGGTCGCCCGCATAAAAACGATGCAAAATTAAACCAAGGACAAACCTATGCTTACCGTAACTGTTCTCTGCGTCGGCACGCTGAAGGAGCAATTCCTACGCGATGCTATAAAGGAATATTCAAAAAGAATAAGCGGATACGCCTCCCTTACGATAAAGGAGACCAAGAACGACCGCGAGCTGATTCCGAATCTGCCTAAAAAAGCGTTCAAGATCGCTCTCTGCGTCGAGGGCAAGCAGTTATCGAGCGAGGAGCTTGCCTCGAAGCTCGACGAGCTTCCGACACGCGGAATTTCCGAAATTGTTTTCGTCATCGGAGACTCAGACGGTATGGGTGAGGACGTAAAGGCAGCCTGCGACCTCCGTCTGTCATTTTCAAAAATGACCTTCCCGCATCAGCTTATGAGAGTTATTCTTCTTGAGCAGATATACAGAGCATTTACCATAATAAACAACGGAAAATACCACAAATAACGGAGATAAAATGAAGCTGACAAAAAACATCGTCATAAGAATAACGGCGATGATACTGTTTTTATCGACGATCGCCGCGATAATTCTGTATGACGGCGGAGCGTACGATTTTTCGTTCGTAAAGCGCCCCGTTGTGTACACAACGGTCGGTGAGACTACCGACGGCGGCACCGTCACGGGTCCCGATGAAACAACGGGCGGTGACGATACCACGGTCACTCAGCCGCCCATGAACGATGACGATATCAATGAAATACTTTCAAATATAAAGAGCCTCGATGAGGCTTTGAGCAACGGATACAAGCTGTCATACGATAAATTCGGACAAGGCTTTGCCCTTGCGAGGGTAGACGCACCGTATCTTGATGGCGGCTTTTCGCTCACGACTCACCGTGTTTCAAAAAAGGTTTTCTACGAGACTGCAAACGGTACCCTCTCGGTTAAAACCGAGACAAAGGTCGAGGATCTGCCGCGTATTCGCTTCTACTACGGCTTTGCTATCGTAGATCAAGGCGGAACAAGCAATATTTATAACAAAAACGGCGATAAGCTCGCCGAGCACGTCCGTGTCACCCCGCTCAACGAGAAGACCTTCGACGGTGCTCCCGCAATAATCAGCGGTGACAAGTACTACAAGCTCACCGAACAGGGACTTGCCGAGATTCAGCAGAGCGATATAAAGGACACTCCGATACACCTTGATGCGCCGAGATACTACGCCGCATCGAATGTCGATCTTTATCCTTTCAAGGACAGAATACAGGTGCTGACACAGGTCGGTGTTGTTACTACCGAGCCTCCCGCGACCACTCCTGATGCCACGACCCCGTCCGACGAAACAACCGAGGGCGAGACAACCACCCCCGAAGTAACAACCACCCCCGAGGCAACAACAACGACCGACACTGCCGTTACTCCTAACGCAAAAGAGATAACGGGAACCGCCTCCCCCGATACGAGCGATAGCGAGACTGCCGCGCCCGAGCCTGAAGTTCCGCCCGTAACCGAGCCGAACGAGGGCGATATAATCGAAAAGAACGGAAAGCTTTACCGCGTCAGCTACCGTGAGCTTTACGGCTATAAAAACAGCGCGGGAAAGGTCATTATCAAGCCGCAGTATACGATGGCTTACGATTTCACCTCCGACGGACTTGCCTGCGTAGTTTACGAGACTTATCGCTACCTCTATATAGATACAAAGGGAAACCGCGTGCTTAATCTGCTCACCAATCCGTACGTTTCCCCATCTGACTTCAACTACAAAGAGCATTACCAGGGATTTTACGGCGGCATAAACAATGACGTAAACGATATGGGAATGTATTATTACAGCGACGGGTACGTTATGATCCGCTACGCGCTTCTTGACGCAAAGACCGCGACTAAGCTCATAAAAACCGTCAATCAGCTATACAACAAAAAGGGCGGAAAAATCAATATCCCGGGAAGCTACTCGCTTAAGAATTACTCCGACGGCGTAATGCTTCTTCACAAGAACGGCAGATACGGATATATGAATATCGACAATTCATGGGTATATGAGCCTATATTCGATGAGGCAAAACCGTTTTTCCAGGGACTTGCAGTTGCACATGTGAACGGCGGATTCGGAATGATCGACACCGATGGCAACACCGTTCTTCCGTTCATTTTCGACTATATCTCCGACGTCTCCGACGGCAGGATCGCCGCGTATTCCGAGGAGCTTGGCTGGCAGATATATACTGTTGTAAGTAAATAAGGAGTTTAATATGAAAATTGACGCTGCAGTAAAGTTCATAATCGCGCTTCTCGTTATAATGATCGTATCGCTCAGTGCGGCACTCATTATAATGAATAACGGCGGCAAGGGCGGCTCAGACACCACCCCCGCCTCAACAACGAGACCCGCAGGTACGACTAAGCCCGATACCACAACGACACCCGAACAGACGACTACACCTGAGCAGACGACTACGCCTGAACAGACGACTACGCCCGAACAGACGACTACGCCTGAGGTCACTACCACACCCGAACAGACCACAACACCGGACGAGACCGATACTCCCGAGATCCCGAACGAGCTTCTTATCGAGAAAAGCTTTAAGTCAGATACGGGAGTTTCCCTCAATATCCGCGCAGACGTTACGGCTTATGGGAAAAATGGAAAATTCTACGTCCGCGTTGACGTTTATCTTGAGCATTACAGCATAAGCATCAAGGCAAAGAACGGTACCGTCACGATTGGTGATAAAGAGATCGCCTTCAGAACGAGCGCAATAAAGGTTGACGAAAACAAGAGGACCGTAACTCTTCTTACCACAGAAGAGGTCGAGGTTTCTTACGGCGAGACCGTCTCCGTTAAGGTCGATCTTGAAAGCCGCGTTACCTATGGCGGAGTCAAGCTCGACAATATAACGGTTGAAGGCACGGTGGAAGTGAAATGATTGACCGCGCACTTTTCGGCCCGGGCGGAAACTCGGAGAGCTTCTATGCCGCGGGCAACAAATCGACAAAGCAGGCACCGAAGTGGCTCCGTGAGATCGGTCTCGATGCCTACGAATATCAGTGCGGAAACGGTGTGACGGGATCCGATGCGAATTTCATCGAGGTCGGAAGCAAGGCAAAGGAGTACGGCATTGCCATGTCGCTCCACGCTCCGTATTTCATTTCCCTTTCGGGAGTTGAAACGGAAAAGCGCCTCAAAAGCATTGATTATATAAAGAAAAGCGTTCATGCCGCCGAGCTTCTCGGTGCTGACCGCATAGTTATCCACACGGGAAGCGCATCTAAGATCACCCGTAAAGAGGCGCTCGCGCTCGCTGCCGATACGATAACTCGCGCTCTTGACGAGATAAAGACCGACGTAAAGTTCGGTCTTGAAACGATGGGCAAGATCAATCAGCTCGGCACTCTCGACGAAGTTATTGAGCTTTGCAAGATAAGTCCGCGGCTTATCCCCGTTGTCGATTTCGGACACCTCAACGCCCGCGAGCTTGGTAACGTGTTCGTCACCGAGGACGATTACAAGCGCGTTTTCGATAAGATCGGCTCCGCCCTTGGGGGCGAGGTCGCAAAAAATCTGCATTGCCACTTTTCGAAGATCGAGTTCACGTCGGGCGGTGAAAAGAAGCATCTGACGTTTACCGATACCGTTTACGGCCCCGAATTTTCACCTCTTGCAAAGGTGCTTTATGAGAACAGCCTCACGCCCCGCATCATCTGCGAAAGCGCAGGAACGATGGCAGAGGACGCGCTTGAAATGAAGAAAATGTACATAGGTGCTTTCGATGTCTGACGAAAAGTATATGCTGCTTGCCCTTGAAGAAGCAAAAAAGGCGGCTGAAATAGGCGAGGTTCCGATAGGTGCGGTGATCGTCCGCCGCGGCGAGGTCATCGCCTCCGCTCACAACGAGCGCGAGAGCGCTTTCGATGCCACCGCGCACGCAGAAACCACCGCGATCCGAAACGCTTGCCGATGCCTCGGCGGTTGGCACCTGACCGACTGCACCCTTTACGTTACCCTTGAGCCGTGTCCGATGTGTGCAGGAGCGATAATCAACTCGCGCATTGACCGAGTTGTATTCGGCGCTTACGATAGCCGCGAGGGATCGTTCGGAAGTCTAATTAATCTCGCTTCTTATCCCTATTCGTCGCGCCCCGAGATCGTCGGCGGCGTGATGGAAACGGAATGTAAAGGGGTTTTGAGCGAATTTTTTAAGAAAATAAGGGAAAATAAGTAATTTTTAAAAAGGGCGATCCGTTCGCCCTTTTGTTTTTTGGGGGGAAAAGATGACCTCCCAATGTCATCCTGAGCGGAGTCTGCCCGAGATTCCGATTCTGCGAATCGCCGCTTCGCGGTTCGACTACGGGCTTTGCCCTTCGCTCAGAATGACAGCGGGCAGACGAAGTCGAACCCGTAGGGCGATGCCACTTGTGGCATCGGGATCTCGATCGGAAATAACGATGCTATTTTCCACCTAAAAACAAAAATAATTATTTTCAAAAATCACTTGACAAATCTTTCTTCCTGTGATAGAATATATGTCGCACGAAAATAATGCGCCCTTAGCTCAGCGGATAGAGTGCCCGGCTACGAACCGGTAGGTCAGAGGTTCGAATCCTCTAGGGCGCGCCAAGAAAAAAGCACTTCGAAAGAAGTGCTTTTTTCAATGAAATCCACCCTATCGGGTGGGTGAAATATTGCTTCGCAATATGAAATACGCCTACGGCCTATGAAATCCGCGGGGGCGGCGGATGGGTGGATTTTATTTCACATTTTGCCTATAGGCAAAATATTTCATGATCCGAAGGATCATTTCATATCGCGCAGCGATATTTCATTTTCATTCTCTCCCCTTTCGGGGCTTTTTTATTTTTTATGAAAAATCTCACTTAAAATCACATATATTCATTGACAAAAAGTCTATTTTGGTTTACAATATAATCAATAATGGGGGAAAATGGTTTATTATTAATTTTCCCTCAAAATTCGGAGGAAAAACATGGCACAGAATAACAAGACTTCTGCTGAACTGCGTAAAGAGATAAACGCTTCCTCGGCAGACGCAAGAGTCCTTCTTTCCGCGCTTTTCGACGAGGGTACCTTCCTTGAATTCGGCACCTACGTTAAGCAGGGTGAGGGAAATTTTGAAGGAGTAATTACCGGTTGCGGATCGGTTTGCGGCCGTCCCGTTTACATCTTCGTTCAGGATAAGACGAATGATAAGGCGGCGTTTACATCGGCTCACGGCAAAAAGATCTGCTCCCTTTACGATTCCGCTCTCAAAGCGGGCGCACCCGTCGTCGGCGTATTTTCAGGCGCGGGCGCAAAAGTAAGCGAGGGAATTGACTGTCTTTCCGCTTACGGCTCCGTAATGGCTAAGATCAGCGAGGCAAAGGCGCTTATACCCCAGATCGCCGTAATTAACGGTGCTTGCGGCGGCGCATCTGCTGTTCTTTCCGAGATGTTTGATATAACTATTGCGACCGATAAGGGCGAAAGATACCTTGTTCCTAACGGCGATCCGATCGGAAATCCCGACATCGTAACGCCTGAGAACGAGCTTATCGTTGTTCTTACCAAGCTTCTTTCGCTTCTCCCCTCGAACTGCGAGGAGGGAACCGTCATCGGCGACGACTGTGAGAGCATAAATGAGCCGCTTGACGTATCTGCTTACGTTGACGGCGACGTAAAGGACCTTATCTCTGCCCTTTCCGACGACCGCGCGCCTATGTATCTTTCCGAAAATCTTTCGAAGGAGCTTGTTACCGCTCTTATCACCTTCAACGGCAGAGTTGTCGGTGTCGTTGCTAATCAGCCGACCGAAAACGGCGGTGCGCTCACCTGTGCGTCCGCGAAAAAAGCAGCTCGATTTGTAAATCTCTGCTCCGACTTCGAGATTCCCGTAATTACTCTCGTTAACACCGTCGGCTTCAAGGGCGGCTGCAAGAATTATCTTACCGCGCTTTCCGATCTCGCTTTCGCTTATAACAACTGCGAAATCTCGGTAACCGCTATCATCGGCAACGCTTACGGCTCGGCATACACCCTTATGGGCTCCAAGTCCCTCGGTGCGTCCTTTGTATTCGCTCTTGATAACGCAGTTATCTCGGTGCTCGATCCCGACACTGCCGTTGAGTTCCTATGCGATTCCGAGCTTAAAGAGGCATCTGATCCGAACGCTGCCCGCGCTTCTCTTAAGGAAGAATGGATCTCAGGCCCCGCATCGGCTCTTACGAACGCTCGCTCGGGCGATATCGACGATATCGTCTCCGGAAACGAGCTTAAGCAGAGAATGGCGTCGGCGCTTGAATTCCTCGCTTAACGGTGGCTAATATGTTTTATATGTCGTTTTTAAACTTTTCGAAAGAGGTATCGTCTGACCTTACACTCTCGGAAAAGCTCAATCAAATTCTAACAACGGGCGTCGGCGGATATCTTCTCGTTTTCGTCGTTCTCGCACTAATCTGGTTTATTCTTGCTCTCTTCGGAAAATTCTTTGACAAAACTCCGAAGGAAGAAAAAACCGTTAAAACCGAGACCGTTAAGACAGAATCTGCTCCCGCTCCCGTTACCGCTAATACCGCTCCTGCCGAGCAGGACGATGCGGCAGTCGTCGCAGCGATAGTTGCCGCTATCTCAGCATACTCGGGCAAGCCCGCAGGCGGCTTCAGAGTCGTATCATTCAGAAAAAAGCACTAAGTGAAAGGAAGATAAAAAAATGTCAAAGCTTTATAACGTAACCGTAAACGGCGTAGTTTACGAGGTAGAAGTAGAAGAGATCGGCGCAGGAAATAACACCTATGCCGCACCCGCAGCTCCCGCGGCTCCTGCTCCCGCAGCAGCTCCTGCTCCCAAGGCAGCACCCGCTCCCGCTCCGAAGGCGGCTCCCGCAGGAAACGGTACTCCCGTCAATGCTCCTATGCAGGGTACTATTCTTAAGGTTGCAGTATCTAACGGACAGTCGGTCAAGAAGGGCGACCTTATTTGCCTGCTTGAGGCAATGAAGATGGAAAACGAAATCTTCGCTCCCTGCGACGGTACCGTTACCTCCGTTACCGTAACAAGCGGACAGACCGTTGCGACCGGTGAAGTTATCGCAACTATCGCATAAGGGTAAAAACCTATGATCGAAGCATTAAAAACTTTCTGGGAGTCGACGGGTATTTATTTAGCTTCCCTCGATAAGACTCTCCTAATCAAGTATCTGATAATGTACGTCATTATCGGTGCGCTCTTCTACCTTGCGATCTGGCGCAAGTTCGAGCCTATGCTCCTGCTTCCAATTGCATTCGGTATGCTTCTTGCAAATCTGCCCGGCACCGAGCTTATTCACACCGATTGGTTTCTTGAAAAGCATATAAACTTCGGAATGATACTACGCGAGGGCGGACTTCTGGATATTCTATATATCGGAGTCAAGCTCGGCATCTATCCGTCGCTCATATTCATGGGAATCGGCGCAATGACCGACTTCTCGCCCCTTATCGCTAATCCGAAATCGCTCATGCTCGGCGCAGCCGCACAGTTCGGTGTCTTTGCCGCGTTCGCAGGCGCGCTTTTCCTCGGATTTAACGGCGAATCCGCTTCCGCTATCGGTATCATCGGCGGCGCCGACGGTCCGACGGCAATTCTCGTAACGAAGGAGCTTGCTCCTACCCTTCTCGGTGCGATCGCTATAGCGGCATATTCCTATATGGCGCTGATTCCGATAATTCAGCCGCCGATAATGAAGCTCGTTACAACAAAAAAAGAGCGCCAGATCAAGATGACCTCGCTCCGTAAGGTATCAAAAACCGAGCTTATCCTTTTCCCGATAATCGTTACCGCTGTCGTTTGTCTCATTCTTCCTTCGGCAGCACCCCTTGTCGGATTCCTCATGCTCGGCAACCTCTTTAACGTGACAGGCGTTGTTGACCGTCTTTCCAAGACCGCGCAGAATGAGCTTATAAACATCATCACGATCCTTCTCGGTGTCTCGGTCGGTGCGACCGCTAACGCTGAAAACTTCC
>JAZNTT010000037.1:0-2963 GCA_045591885.1 Eubacteriales bacterium
GGTAGGACTAAAGAATTACATTTACGGCGACACTGTACTTGAGTATGCTATCGCCGCAGTCACGCCAGCCGAGAAATATGCTATTGACGTATTATTTATTGCTCCCGCCGTTCAGATACGCCGTATTTGCGAGAATACAAAGCACCTTATAGTGCTGGCACCTTATATGGATACTCTGCGTCCCGGACGCGGTATGGCGGACGTTTTGCCCGAAGGACTCAAGGCGCCGGGCGCTAAGGGCGTCGTTGTCAATCACTGCGAAAAGCCTATGTCTGTTCCCCAGATCAAAAAGACCATCGATCGCGCAAGAGAACTCGACTTTCTCGTATTTGCGTGCGCTGACACGATAGATGAGGCAAAGGCAATCGCACAGCTTCATCCGGACATACTCAATCCCGAGCCTAGCGCACTTATAGGCGGCTCTGAGGCAAGCGATATGGGATACGTCAGAGAATCGGTTGAGGCTATCAAGAGCGTTTATGACGACATACTCGTTGAGCAAGCAGCGGGTATTACCAACGGTCAGCAGGTATACGATTTTATTATGGCGGGCTCTGACGCCGCAGGCGCAGCATCGGGCATTATTAATGCGAAAGACCCGATTGCTATGATAGATGAGATGATAGGCGCCGTACGCCGTGCCGCTGACGATTTAAAGAAAGAAGGTAAGTAAAAATGGTATATGCAAAAACAGTTCAGCTTTTGTCTGATGACCGCAAGGTTACGTTCCATGACGTTACCGAAGAGGTAAGAAAGGCGGTTGCCGAAAGTGGTATTCAAACGGGTATCGTAAACGTTTATACCCCTCACACCACCTGCTCGATATGTACTCAGGAGCTTGCGTTTGACCGTTGTGTAACGGGGCTTGAAACGCTTCAGCAGGATTTCGTCGAAGCGCTTCAGAAAATAATGCCCGATTGCGTACGCGAAGGAATTTATTTGCATCCCGGTCCTAA
The DNA here is from genome assembly GCA_045591885.1 of Eubacteriales bacterium. Classification (GTDB taxonomy): domain Bacteria; phylum Bacillota; class Clostridia; order Oscillospirales; family CAG-272; genus Colimorpha_A. The sequence continues at coordinate 957 of JAZNTT010000037.1, forward strand.
GGCTCTCGCTTTTGCCGAAAAATACGACGAGGATGCACGCGGATGTCATAACACAGACGCGCATCTGCGCTCTCAGCTCATCGGTCGCAGCGAAACGATCGCCGTTCTTGACGGTGCTCCCGATCTTGGAACCTTTGGCCACGCATTTCTTATCGATTTTGATACCACAAGGCAGCGTCAGCGTAAGCTTCGTCTGACGGTTATGGGCGAATAATTTGCCTCCGTATCTGAATTTTATAAATAATTATGCCGCCTTTTCGGCGGCGGAATAGAGATCATTATGAAAAAATTTGCTATTGGTCTTGACCTCGGTACGTCCTCGGTAAAAGCTGTTCTGTTTTCAATGGAAACGGGCGTTATTGCCAAGGATTCCGCCGATTTTACGTATGCCCCTGCTAAATTGCCCGATGGCAGTGAGTATTTGGGCATAAATATGGAAAATTTCTATCGCACGATTTGCTCGGTCTTGAAGAATCTTGCAAAAAAGCTGCCGAAGGACGCGGATTTCGGAGGCATAGCTATGGCGAGCGCATCGGGTAACGGTGTTCTCTGCGACAAAGAAGGAAATGCTTTGATAGATGCTTATTCGTGGCTCACTCCCCCTATGAGCGAGGAGTCATATGCAGTGTTCGGCGAAGAGTTCATTTCGAATGTTAGAGAATATGCAGGATGGGGCTTTTCGCTCTCGTTTCCCGCAGCACAGCTGGCGCATTTGAGAGTTCACGCTCCTGAAATACTTGACAGTGCAGACGTTGTGTGTATGGCTACCGAATACGTATTGCATCGTATGACGGGAGTTTGGGGTGTTGACGTTTCCACGGCTACCCCGTCCAGATTGTTTGACCAGAAAAAACGTGTATGGAATACGGAAGCTCTCGAGAAGCTCGGTATTTCAGAGCATAAGCTTCCAAAATTGCTCGAAAGCGGCGATCTGCTTGGCAAAATGACAGATGATGGGGCTGCCGACACAGGTCTTCCCGCAGGCTCTTGCGTGTATGTCGGCTCGTTTGACCATCCCACAGCCGCACGTGCTTGTAACATTGAAAAAGAGGGGGATCTGTTGATCTCGTGCGGTACGTCTTGGGTGTGCTTCTTCCCTATGAACGATAGAGATAAAATAGTTTCTCATTTACTTTTAACCGATCCTTTTCTGACACCCGAGGGACCTTGGGGTGCTATGTGCTCACTTTCGCGAGCAAGCGAGCGTATAAAGGAGATCGTGGATAAATATATCAGTGCGGATGATAACAAATTCGTACTTTTGGACGAGCTTTCCGCAGCAGCTCCTTCGGGGGCAGACGGACTTTCTTTCAATCCTATGGAGGAAGTTCCAGATCTTGCCGCATACAGTAAGCAAAATATTGCACGCGCACTTATGGAAGGTGTTGCAAATGCATTGAAAACACGTATGGGCGATATGGTCAAGATAGAACGTATTACAATGTGCGGAGGTCCATCCGTAAGCCCTGTTTGGAGAGAGGTGCTTTCAGAGACATTTGGAGTACCTGTAAACGTAACATTCGGTCCGCACAGCGGCGCAGTTGGCGCAGCTATGTATGCACTAAAGTAACATTAGACTTTATTTTAACCTTTCACCGAGGTGACGTTACCATCAGGTTCTAGTGAGGTTACCTTCGTGCAGGTTCAAGTCCTGTTACCCGCACCAAAGCTAAACGGACACCAAACGGTGTCCGTTTTTGCTTTGCGGTAACAGATGCGAAGCAGTAGTATTATTCATCAACGAAATGGGAGCTTCAGCTCCTTTTTTGTTTTTTAGGATTTCTCCACCACTTTGAGCTCAAAAAGTGCTTTTTAAAAAAACTTTTCCCCACCGTATTGACACGCTTTTTAGGGTGTGTTATACTGACCTTACAGTAAAAAATTCAGGAGTCTTTAAATGAAAAAACACATCGCCTTTTTGCTTTGTCTGCTAATGATGCTATCACTATTTTCGTGTAACGTTGATAAGGAGACTGATACGGATCCTGCAACCGATGATACCGCGAA
>JAZNTT010000038.1:0-18854 GCA_045591885.1 Eubacteriales bacterium
ATCGGACTTGAAGCCTAAGAGGGTTATGACCAAAGTAAATTTAATATGGGAGTGTTCCCGAGTGGCCAAAGGGGGCAGACTGTAAATCTGTTGTCTTCGACTTCGGTGGTTCGAATCCACCCGCTCCCACCAAAACGAAAATCCTGTCGATTCTTGTCGGCAGGATTTTCGTTTTGTATTATTCACTATTCACTATTCATTTTTCATCATTCATTCGACAGGATTTCCAATGAATAATGAAGTCGCTTGCGCTGATGAATAATCAATAATGAATAATTACGGTGTCGACTTTGCCGTTATGCAAAATATTTTATTAAATAGCTTCTTTGTGCTATACATCATTTTTCCCGTTTTTTCATTCCATGCAACGGATTTCATTACCATTCTGCACACCTCGGGGATAATTATTTTTACAAACTTGTTGAAACAGTAAAATTTTACTGTTATTTTCATAAATCTCTTGATTTTGGGAAGAAAATCTATTATAATATTCTATTGGAAAATAAAAATCTCAAAGGAGACAAAAAATGAGCAATTGTCCTTACGCTGTTACTCACGAAGTTGAGAACATGACACACGTTGCCAAAGGCCCTTACCACGGTCCTGCTCCCATCCCGGAAGAGGGTAAATGGGTTCAGGTCAAGGAGATAAAGGACGTCAGCGGTTTCACACACGGAATCGGCTGGTGCGCTCCTCAGCAGGGCTGCTGCAAGCTTACTCTTAACGTTAAAGACGGAATCATCCAGGAGGCTCTCGTTGAGACTCTCGGTTGCTCCGGAATGACACACTCTGCCGCTATGGCGTCCGAGATCCTCATCGGAAAGACTCTTCTTGAGGCACTCAATACAGACCTCGTCTGCGACGCTATCAACACCGCAATGCGCGAGCTCTTCCTCCAGATCGTATACGGAAGAAGCCAGTCCGCGTTCTCCGAGAACGGACTTAACGTAGGTGCTTCTCTTGAAGACCTCGGTAAGGGTCTCCGTTCGCAGGTCGGTACCATGTTCGCTACCACGAACAAGGGTCCCCGTTACCTCGAGATGGCTGAGGGCTACGTAACCCGTATTGCTCTCGACGACGAAGATCAGATCATCGGCTACGAGTTCGTAAACCTCGGCAAGATGATGGACTTCATTAAGAAGGGCGACGATGCTAACACCGCACTTGAGAAGGCAAAGGGCAACTACGGTCGCTTCAACGGTGCTGCTAAGTACATCGATCCCCGTCACGAATAATAAGAGGAGGACAAGATAATGGCTTTGTTTGAAGGTTACGAAAGAAAAATAGACAAAATTAACGGTGTCCTCGCTCAGTACGGTCTTAACTCTGTTGAAGAGTGCCGTGAGATCTGTAAGGCAAAGGGCTTCGATCCCTACGAGATCGTAAAGGGCATCCAGCCGATCGCATTCGAGGACGTTGCTTGGGCATACTGCGTAGGCGCAGCTATCGCAATGAAGAAGGGCTGCGTAAAGGCAGCTGACGCTGCTGAAGCTATCGGTATCGGTCTTCAGGCGTTCTGTATCCCCGGCTCCGTTGCTGAGGACCGTAAGGTAGGTCTCGGACACGGAAACCTCGGCGCAATGCTTCTCCGCGACGAGACTAAGTGCTTCGCATTCCTTGCAGGTCACGAGTCGTTTGCAGCGGCAGAGGGCGCTATCGGTATCGCACGCTCCGCTAATAAGGCGCGTAAAGAGCCCCTCCGCGTTATCCTTAACGGTCTCGGTAAGGACGCAGCGCAGATCATTTCCCGTATCAACGGATTCACCTACGTTCAGACTCAGTTCGACTACTACACGGGCGAGCTTAAGATAGTTAAGAAGTGGAAGTACTCCGACGGCGAGCGCGCAGCAGTTAACTGCTACGGATGCGACGACGTTCGTGAGGGCGTTGCGATCATGCACCACGAGGGCGTTGACGTTTCCATCACCGGTAACTCCACCAACCCCACCCGCTTCCAGCACCCCGTTGCAGGTACCTATAAGAAGGAATGCATCGAGCAGGGCAAGAAGTACTTCTCAGTCGCTTCGGGCGGCGGTACGGGACGTACCCTCCATCCCGATAACATGGCGGCAGGACCTGCTTCCTACGGTCTTACCGATACCATGGGAAGAATGCACGGCGACGCTCAGTTCGCTGGTTCTTCCTCGGTTCCCGCTCACGTTGAGATGATGGGCTTCCTCGGCGCAGGTAACAACCCGATGGTCGGTATGACCGTTTCGGTTGCAGTCGCTGTCGAAGAGGGAAGCAAGTAATTTTATAAAACGAAACGGACGCATTTCTGCGTCCGTTTTTCCGTCTTGTCTCTTTCTCGGCAAAACTATTTTGGGGAAGGTCAATAATTTCTCTTGACAAAACGATCTGAAAGTGATATAATGTGGACAAAACGTACTCGGAATAAGATTTCTTTTGTTTCTTCGAGTAATTAAATACGATTCAGAAAGGCAATTATGATGAACACATTAAAAAAACTTTTCGCAGCAGTTTTGCTTATATCTTTGGTATTTGCGTGCTTTTCGTGCGAAAAATCTGACAACAAGGATAATAATAATACCGAACCTGCTGAAAAGGGCGCTTTTTTCGACATAACGGTCAAATCACAAGAGGTGAAGAAATTTGTTTCTGACCGCCCTTATGATAAAAACAAAGAGGACGTTACGATTATTTTGGTCACGGGACAGTCAAATTTTGAACCCCGCGCAGGATATATTTGGCAGCTGGGTTCTTATAAAGAGGGTAAAACCCAAGTGTATCCCGACGCGCCTACTCAGGTTCCTGCCGGAATAGCATATTCGTTTGGCGTAGATGAGGTCTTTACAGGTCTCGATAACGCACATGATATGAATTACATCTCCGATCCCGCCAAGGGGAACATGAAGGTGGGAGGAGTTACGCCTTCCTTTGCGGTCAAGTGGAATGAGCTTACCGGAAGTAAGGTCGTCTTCATACAGGCAGCGCGAGGAGGAACGGGTATACACGAATGGGTACCGTACCCGGCGCGGTATTTATGCGTCAATTGCAATCATAACGGCAAGAATATGTGCTATTCGAATGCCGTAAAGGCGTTTCGCAACGCGTACAATTGGTTGTCTCAGAGGTATAATATAATATACACCGGATACATATTTAATCAGGGCGAGCACGATGAAAACCGCCCCGCTGGATGTACGGTCCATGACGCGCAGAGCTATTATGATGCTTATATGGAGATGCACAACGGCTTTAAGAAGGATCTCAATCTCGATTTCGGCGGTATTTCTGTCGTAAGAGCCGATTTGGCAGGAGCAGGTGTGCGTCACTGCCGTTCATATACCATAGCAAGAGGCGCACAGTACCGCTTGACGAACAACGAAAATGATATATTTATGCTTTCAATGATAAGTGAGACCTGCGGTGATGGTAGGATGGATATGGGCGGTTCTCACTATGTACAGTCAACGTTCAATCAAATGGGCAAGGAGATGGCGGAAAACCTTTACACCTCTCTTGGGCTCTCGAAGGCAAATGAATATAGCGGTGTTACCGTTTACGGAAACAACGGACACACCTTGGGCACGTACGATAAAGGCGGAGTTCTTACCGAGGGCGACGGCGTCATTGGTAACCGACTCTCTCCCCGCGGGGTTCTGGTGAGGCTTAATGCGTTGAGCAACGCCAATACTGTTAATTACACTATAACTATCAATGGTAAGAAAGAATCGAAATACATTGATGAATACGGTCAGATAGATTGGGATGCTATAACGCGCGAAACCGGTTACACTGAGCTTACCATCAGAATAAACGTAAAATAAATAACTTAAAAACGGACTTCGATCGAAGTCCGTTTTTAAGTTATTCTACTTGATCCACACCGACAGCGACCTTATGCGGGAGTGGCTTCCATTCGACTCTCATAAAGAGTGCCGTAAGTATAATGGGCTTTCCAATGAGGTCGAATATCGGGAAGGTCAGGCAGTACCAGACTTTCTTGTACCACTTCATTTTCTTTATTTGCTTCCGCTCCGCTATAAGCACGTAGGGGCGCGGACCATGTTTTCAATGTATGTATTAACGGTATAAGCTAACGTGAACAGGCAAATAAGACCTATTGTATGCCATGCGCTGCTCTGCGGAACGCTTGTAACTCCTAACAGCTGAACGATATACTCACTGTGCAAAACGATATTGTCGGTGACTATACAGATTATCGCTAAGTTGTAAACAGCTGTGAACAATGCGTTTCCAATATAAATTTCGTTATTTTTCTTGATTTTTCTTTATCCACATGATATAATGTTAGCATTCTAACAATTTTCTTTAAGGCGGTGAAAAAATGGGACCTATGATGGGGCCTCCCCCAAGCTCGGTATCGGATAAAAATCGTGAGCCGAAGCCGAAAAACCTGCGTGAAGTTCCCTCTTGGCTGGGCAGAACTATAGGCAAATTCTTCTCACGGCTTTTCTATATATTCAAGCTCGTTTGGCAAACAAGACCGTGGATACTGTTCGTAATGATGTTCATGGCGATTTTCGACGGCGCTATGCCTGTCGTCGGCGCGGTCATTTCTAAGGAGATAATAAACAAGCTATCGCTTTCGGGCGTTGACGGAAATGAGCTTGTTCTGAAAAGCATCGCAACGCTTCTTATCTTCCAGTTTGCGTATATTTTCCTCACGCGCCTGATGGCGCAGATAAGCTCGATACTCAACAATATCGCAGGCGAGCTTGTCGTAAACCACGTTAACGTGAAGATCATGACGAAGGCGAAGGACATCGACCTTTCGGGCTACGACCGTCCCGATTTTTACGAGAAGCTTGAAAATGCGACCCGTGAAGCGGGACACCGCCCGATACATATTCTACGCGCAAATTTTACCGTCATAAGCACGCTTATCAGTATGGTATCGTTTATCGTCATACTCTGGGCGGTAAATCCGGGCGCGCCGTTTCTCGTTGCGGCGGTAAGTATTCCGTCGGCGATAATCAGCTTCGTTTTCCGCCGTAAAAACTTCCTTTATATGCGTCATCGCTCGAAGGACAGACGGCAGATGAACTACTATTCCTCCCTCGTTACGAACAAGGACATGGTAAAGGAAATAAAGATGTTCGGTCTAAGTGACACCTTCATTTCGCGCTACAAGGCGGTGTTTGCCAAGTACTTTAAGGGGCTTAAACGCCTGTTCTTGACGGAGGGCTTCTGGCAGATAGGAATATCCTTTGTTTCGACCGCCGTAAACTGTATTCTCTTTATAATGATAGCAAACGGCGTTATCGAAGGGCGCTACGGTGTCGGTGACTATTCCCTCTACACGAGTGCGCTGACCAGCATCGGCGCAGGAATAACGACGCTCATATCGACTATCGCCTCGATCTACGAGGGAACGCTTTTCATTGACAACATGATAATATTCATGGAAGAAAAGAAAAAGATCGTATCGATCCTCGATCAGCCGCGCGAGCTTAAACGCCACATCGCGCACCGCTTTGAATTGCGCGGCGTTTCGTTCCGTTATCCCGGCAGCGAGAAATACGTAATTAAGGACGTTGACCTCGTTATTGAGGAGGGAGAGACGGTCGTTCTCGTCGGTCTGAACGGCGCGGGAAAAACGACGCTTATCAAGCTTCTTACCCGTCTGTATGACCCAACCGAGGGCGTAATTCTTCTCGACGGACACGATATAAGAGAATACAAGCCCGAGGACGTTTACGCCGCGTTCGGAATCATCTTCCAGGACTTCGGCAAGTACGCCGTGAGCGTTAAGGAAAACATAATGTTTGGTCAGATAACGAAGGAGCCGAACGAAAACGACATTCGTACCGCCGCTTATCACAGTAACTCCGATAAGTTTATCGAGGCGCTTCCCGACGGCTATGACACTCCGCTTATGAAGTATTTTGAGCCGAACGGTATTGAGCTTTCTATCGGTCAGTGGCAGAAGCTTTCTATCGCGAGAGCCTTTTACACCGACACCGATATTCTCATTCTCGACGAGCCGACAGCGTCCCTTGACGCTATCGCCGAGCAGGAGATATACCGCCAGTTTGATGAGCTTCGCCGCGACAGAACGACAATATTCGTCTCTCACCGTCTGTCGTCAGCAACGACCGCCGACAAGATAGTCGTTCTCCAAAACGGCACGGTCGTTGAGGTCGGAACGCATACCGAGCTTATGGCGGCAGGTAAGCAATACTGCGAGCTGTTCTCGGCGCAGGCGGAAAGATATATCGAGGATAACGAGAGCAGAAAGCAGATGCCTCCCATGCCTCCGCCTCCGATGCCCTCGATGGGAGATCGAAAATAGTTTTAATTTCATTTTGCCTTCCCCGAAAGGGGAAGGTTTTTTATTGCTCGATCTACGATGTGAAATATCTTGCAAAGAAGATGCGCCACGCCCATTACCTTCTCCTGAGGGAGAAGGGGGACCGCGGGCGTTGCGCCCGTGGTGGATGAGGAGTAAGCTCCCGATATAGAGACAAAAAACGTCAAAGTTCATTACATTCGCTTTGATATGCTCTTTGGCACCTCATCCGAGGTTTACCTCTTACCTTCATCCCGCTAGAGAAGGTAAAACAAAATGTCGAAGCGTTTAAACGTCCGCAATAGATTGAATGTGAAGTCTTTCCGCGCCCCACAAAAAAGAAAAGGAGGGGAATTTTAAGGGACGATTTTTATGTTTTTCCGTGTTATCATATTACTGAATAATAACGAGGTGATATGATGAGAAGAAAAATTCCCGATGAAAAAAAGATAATGCGGCAGATGGCGGAGATCGCCTTTGACCCCGAAGAAAAAACGGCAGACCGTCTGCGCGCGCTCGATATGCTTTCGGATTATCTGAAAAACAAGAATCAAAGCGACGATGCGTTTGCCAAGCTTGATGCTCTTCTTGAAAGCATAATTTAACGAAAAAACAGCCACGGAAGCGGCTGTTTTTTCGTTATTTAATTCCGAGGGCGTTCGAAAGCATCAGATAGTCATTAGTAAGAATCGTATCCGATCCCGTTGAAAGAAGCTTTACTATCTTATCAGGCATTTCGCCGCACTTGTCGAGCAAGCAGAACATTCCCTCATAACAGGTATCTATATCTTTTCGTCAAAGGAGTAAATAGGGCTAAATTACGCTTACCTTCATTTTTGATTCACCATTCCAATAAAGTATTTTGCAACGTCCTCAGGGGGCGTTTTCATATTTTCTCTCATCCACCAACGCACAGTCTCAGCGAAGCTTCCGGACAGGTATTCGAGCAAAAATTCACGCGGAACGTTTTGGGAAAAGCTTTCGTAGCAGTCAAAAACCGTTTTCAGGTGGTTTTTGAAATAGCCCATAAAAAGCTCGCCGCTGTCGGAAAGCAATATGCCGGACAGATTTTCCTTTTCTGCGCGAATATGCCACAGGATATGGGAGAGCTTGCCTTCAAGCTCGTCGTCCTTGCCGACCCACGGGCAGGGGTCCGCTTCAAAAATATGATGGAAGATCTCACCCGCCAAGGCGTCAAGAAGCATATCCTTCGTTTCAAAATGCGAGTAAAAGGTACTCCTGCCGACGTCTGCGCCGTCGATGATCTCCTGAACCGTTATGCGGTCATACCTCTTCTTTTCAAGAAGCGAGCGAAAGGTATTAAGTATCGCCTTGCGCGTCTTTTTCTGCCGTCTGTCCATATTCTCTCACTTTCGGTACAATTTGAACATTTTGTTCGGTAAAATACAGCTTGAATTATTTGACCGTTGATTTTTTCCGCCGTCGGCGATAAAATGATACCGAACAATGTGTTCGATATTATTATACAACAACCTGTATTTTTTGTAAAGGAGATTATTGATGTTAGAAAAAATTCTTGACGCGTTTGAGAGCAAGATCGCGCTGCTTATTAGCGGTTTGTCCGTGCTTGCGAGCTTGCTTTTACCGATATTCGGAGTTGAAATCAAAATGTGGTACGACCCTGCGTGGCTCGCCGTCATTATATCGGGCATACCGCTTGCACATAATGCAATCAAAAAGCTGATAAGAAACAAGGGAATCTCAAAAATTTCCTCAGCGCTTCTCATAACGAGCGCCATGATAGCCGCTATCGCGATAGGCGACGTTTTCGCCGCAGGAGAGGTCGCGTTCATTATGGCTATCGGCGAGCTTCTTGAGGACCTGACGACCGACAGAGCAAAAAGAGGGCTGACAAAGCTTATATCCCTCTCGCCCACTACGGGACGTATTATTGAAAACGGAATCGAGAGAGTTATCGACGCGACCGAGATCAAGGTCGGGGATATTCTGCGCGTTCTTCCCGGCGAAAGAATACCGGTCGACGGAATTATCGTAAGCGGTCAGACGAGTATAGACCAGGCAGTAATGACGGGCGAAAGCCTACCCGTCGACAAGACCGAGGGGGACGAAGTGTTTAGCGGAACGATCAACCTTTACGGCTCGGTCGACGTCAGAGCCGCGAAGGTCGGCGAGGATTCCTCACTCGGAAAGCTCATCCGAATGGTCAAGGAAGCCGAGGAAAACAAGGCGCCCATGCACCGTATTGCAGACAAGTGGGCAAGCATTCTCGTTCCCGTAGCGCTTCTTATCGCCATCGCGTTCGGACTTATCCGTCAGGATATAGTCGTTGCGGTCACAGTCCTCGTCGTATTTTGCCCCTGTGCGCTCGTTCTTGCAACTCCGACTGCAATCATGGCAGCTATCGGTCAGGCAACCAAGCACGGCGTCATCATCAAGTCGGGCGAAGCGCTCGAAAAGTTGGGCAAAGTCGACACCGTTGCCTTTGACAAAACGGGAACACTCACCTACGGTGCGCTCACGGTTTCCGACGTTATTCCCTTCGGAACAAGCGAAGGCGAGCTTATTTCGCTTGCCGCATCAGCCGAGAGCAAAAGCGAGCACCCTCTCGGACGCGCAATATACGAATTTGGAAAGAAACACGGCGAATTTCCGACCTGCGACGGCTTCGTTATGGAAGCGGGCAAGGGCGTTAACGCGACCGTAAACGGCAAGAGCATCTTCTGCGGAAACGAAAGATATTTGACCGAAAAGGGAGTTACGGTATCCGATGAAGTGATCGAAGCGCTGACCGAGCTTCGCACAAGCGGTAAAGCCTCAGTTGCCGTTTCCGACGGAAACACCGTTCTCGGCGTTATCGGTCTTTCCGATACCGTGAAGCCGAACGCCGCTCAGACCGTCGCGTCGCTCGAAAAGCTCGGGACTGAAGCCGTGCTTCTGACGGGCGACAACAAATACGCCGCCGAATATTTCGGCTCTAAGATTGGCATCACAAATATAAAAAGCGAGCTTCTCCCCGAAAACAAGGTCGACTGCGTGCTTTCGCTACGCGAAGACGGAAAGACTGTCGCGATGGTGGGCGACGGCGTAAACGACGCGCCCGCACTCAAGAGCGCAGACGTCGGAATTGCCATGGGAACGATGGGAAGCGACGTTGCCCTCGAAGCGTCGGACATCGCAATAATGAGCGACGATATAAGCAAGCTTTCCTACCTCAAACGTCTTTCCAATGCAACGGTCAAAACGATAAAATTCAGTATTTCCCTTTCGCTTATCATAAACTTCGCGGCAATAGTCCTTTCATTCTTCAAGCTCCTCAATCCCGCAACGGGCGCGCTCGTTCACAATGCCGGCTCGGTGTTCGTTATCCTCATCGCGGCACTTCTTTACGACAGAAAATTCAAGTAAAGGCAAAAGCACCCAAGCGGAAATAAATTCCGCCGGGTGCTTTTCCATTCGTTTATTTCCATTTCAACATGCTCGATTTCGGGCGGCACGTTCTGCTTATTTACAAATACCTCGCACCGAAGCGCATAGACCCCTTTCTATATCATTGCCATTTGCCATTCTTATTTCCGTATAATCCTCATTCACTCGGGTAGATGACCGACGAGCGGTACTCCGTCGGCGTCATGCCCGTTTTCTTTTTGAACAGACGCGAGAAATAGTGTATCGAGCTGAAACCCAGCTCCTCCGATATTTGCGTGAAGTTCTTTTCGTTTTCGCGGATGAACTCCTTCGCCTTCTCGATTTTCATGTTGTTGAAAAAATCGGTGACGCCACAGCCGACGTCCTTTGAGAACATCTTTTTAAGCGCACTTTCCGAGAGGGAAAAACGCTTTGCTATCTGCCCGACTGTCAGGTTTTCGCTGATGTTCTGCTCCATATAGCGTGCAACCTCCTTGATGCGGTCGGGAACGCTCTCGTCGTACATGGGAGAAATCAGTCGCGTTCCAATCGAAATTCCGCTTTCGCTTCGTCTGAGCAGAGTTATAAGAAACTCTTCAAGCAGATTAAATGTCATCTGCACCGCGCCGATCGGCGCGTTTTCCTTTTCCGCCATTCCCATGATCGGCGGCAGCTTGTTTATCGGTCTGTACGCGGACAAGCCCTCTCGAAGGAGTATCGAAAGAAGCTTTCTTTCCTGCGAATTGAGCGCGATTATCTTGTTCTTAAAGTACTTCATAGCATCGGAATTGCAAACGAAGCTGACGACCGTATGGTTCGGCGCCGACAGGCCTCTCGCTTCAAGCGAATGAAACTCGTTCGGCTTGAAAAAAACCATCTCGCCGCTTTTTAGCAAGTACTCTTTACCGCCGACGGTGACGACCATCTGCCCCTTGTCAACGTAGTTAAATTCCCAGAAATCGTGGCTCTCACCCCCGAAAACAAAGTCCGAGGAGTTTTCAAGATAAAGCACCGTCACGATGCGGCTGACAAGTATTTCCTTTTTGTTCGACTGTCTGACGAAGTTATCCGACATTTTACGCCATCCTTTCGGGCACAATAGTGCAAACATCAGGGATAATTCTTCAAAGACATTTGCACGAATATAGTGTATCATAAAAGCGAAGAGTTGTCAATCTGTCAAAATCGCACGAAAACGTGATAAGATTTTTGAGCAGTTGGCACAAAAAATACATTATAATAAGGAGAAGAAGATGAAAAAGGGCATTAACATCTGGAGCTTCACAAGCGGAACGCTCCTCGACAAGTTCAAGCTCGCCGCCGATGCAGGCTTCGAGGGCATCGAGGTTGCGATTTCTGACATCGGTGAGCTCGGTCTTGACGTAACTAAGGAAGAGCTTCTTAAGATCAAAAAGGCTGCAAACGACCTCGGTCTTGAGATCTATTCCGTGTGTAACGACCTCGTTTGGGGAAACTCCCTCACCTCCCCCGATCCCGAGGAAAGAGAGAGAGCAAAGAAGTTCGTCCGCCGTCAGCTTGAGGTAGCTTCAATCCTCGGCGCGGACACGATCCTCATCGTTCCCGGCGTTGTTTCGGCATCCTTTGCGCCTCAGTTCGGCGTGGTTGACTACGACGTTGCTTACGAAAGAGCAGTTGAGAGTATCAAGGATCTTATTCCCGATGCTGAAAAGTACGGCGTTGTTATCGGCGTCGAGAACGTATGGAACAAGTTCCTCCTCTCGCCGCTTGAAATGCGCGACTTTATCGACGGCTTTAACAGCCCCTGGGTACAGTCCTACTTCGACGTAGGAAACGTAATGCTGACCGGTTATCCCGAGCAGTGGATCAAAATTCTCGGTAAGAGAATCAAGAAGGTACACTTCAAGGAATTCCGCACGAACGTCGGTACTCTCGACGGATTCGTTGACCTGCTTGCGGGCGACGTTAACTGGGATGCGGTAGTAAAGGCGCTCGACAGTGTCGGATACGACGGTTGGGTAACGGGCGAAATGATCCCCGCTTACGCTCAGCATTCCGAGCAGATAATCTATAATACTTCAAATTCCATTGACAAAATTTTAGGGAGGAAATAAAAATGATTAAAATTGGTCTTATTGGTTGTGGATTCATGGGATCCATGCACGCAAATTCGTACAACATTATCGACGGCGTTCAGGTAACCGCAGTTGCCGATATCCGCCGCGAAAAGGCAGAGGAGCTCGCTAAGCTTTCGGGCGCTGAGATTTACAGCACGGGTATGGACCTTATCGCAAACGCAGACGTTGATGCTATCGACATCTGCCTCCCCACCTTCCTTCACACTGAGCACGCTATCGCAGCTATGCACAAGGTTAAGAACGTATTCATCGAAAAACCCGTTGCTTTCACTCCCGCAGAGTGTGACGCTCTTCTCAAGGCTCAGGAAGAGACAGGCGCAGGCGTTCAGGTCGGTCAGGTTGTTCGTTTCTGGGACGAGTACGTTTGCCTTAAGGACGCTATCGACACCGGCAAGTACGGTAGGGTTGTAAACGCAGTGTTCCGCCGTCTCTCTCCCCGTCCTACCTGGACTTGGGAAAACTGGGACCTCGAGCTTACCCGCTCTCACGGCGCTATGCTCGACCTCCACGTTCACGATACCGACTTCATGCTTCACGCGTTTGGCAGACCTAATAACTTCAACACCGTTATCGCACACGGCGGCGAGGGCAACTCCTATACTATGACCATCGCTAATTACGACGACTTCGTAGTTACGAGCGAGGGTACTTGGGACCTTCCCGCTTCCTTCCCGTTCGAAATGGCGTTCCGCGTAACCTTCGAGAAGGCAGTTATGGAGTACACCAACGCAGGCTTCACTCTCTATACCGACGAAGCTGCTACACCCATCAAACTCAATAAGAGAGAGATCGCAGTTCAGGGCGGCGGTAACATCTCCGACCTCGGCGGCTACTTCAACGAGCTCGAGTACTTCGCAAATTGCCTCATCGCAGGCAAGAAGCCCGATAAGGCTACCCTTCCCGATGCTTGCGCATCCGTCAAGTTCATCTTCGAGGAAATGGATAAGGCTGGAAACGCTATCCTTTAATTTGGTAGATAATATGAAAAGCCCCCAATCGGGGGCTTTTTTGTTTGGTCTTAAAGCACAAGGAGCACTCAGAAAAAAGCACTTACGCTATTTGCACTCAATGCCGCAATTTAGTTATACAAGTGTCTAAGTTTAATAAATACCAATTATTATCTACTATGGCCATTAAGCTCACAAGCAGCAAGAAATCTTTCTATTTGTTTCACATATTGTGTGCCCATCATTGAAATAAAGTCTTCTATAAAATCAACATCTAATTTACTGTTTTTCGACGGCAATTTTAACACACAGTTTTTTGCCATTTTCCAATGTCTTGCATAGCCCAAATCAGGAATTTGCTTGCGCCATACCGCGAATATAAATAAAAGCACGCCATCGCTTTTATATGTAGGAATCAACACTTTAACGTTGTCAAGAACCGAAAAGCTCTTTCTTGCAATATTCATTGTTTTTGTATGATCCCCGAATATTACATAAACCGGTGTCTCGTCATTACAAACAAATTCGGGATCATCGGTAAAACCAACGATGCCATTGTTTGCAGAATCCGATGAATATGCCGGATAAGAAAACTTATTGCTAAGCTTTTCTTTTGAAAGCATTTTGTTCACCTTTTGAACCGTAAACAAATCGGTTATTCTGTAATCAGTCCATTCAACCGCTTGTAGCTTCTCCGTAAAAGAATCCATATCTTCCGCAAAAGAATCTTCAAAGGTCATATTATTCATGGTGTTTACAATTTCCCATGCAAGATGTTCCTTTATTGAGATTCTGAAATCGTTTAATGTTGGCTTTGTATCAACGGGCGCTGATTGATTCCAGTCGTTTCCGTTGTCAGGATCAATATGCCCCTCATAATATTCTTTTTCCGTAAAAATATTGAGTTTTGATTTTCCGAAGCGAACTAAATCAACGACCTCTTGATAACGTTCCTTTGCTCTATCGGTATCAAAAAGGTTTACGCTCGCCTTTTTGCGATTAGTTCTTGTATATCCATCGTTGGAGAAATCAATAAATTTAACGATATCGTCCTTTTGGTGTTGCTCGTTTACCTTGAAAACGTACACGTTCGTTTGAACGCTGGATTTACCTATGAAAATATCAGAAGGCATTTTTATACTTGCCAAAAGTGTATTATTCTTCAAAATCCGTTTATTGTATTCGGTTGCCTTACCTGAGCCGGCAGAATTTTGAATGATAATTGCAGCATAGCCCTTGCTCATCATTGAAAGAGCTTTTTCAACAAAGTTCATACCGTTACCGGGAGCAGAATACGGCGGATTCAAAACGAAAGCATCCGCCGGGAACTTTTCATCCTTTTTACCGAAACCATAATTACCGTCAAATTCAGTTAACGAGTTTTTGTTAAGAATGTTGGAGCTGCCATCACCCATCAAAATCATATTGAGTATAGCAAGCATATACACGCCTGGCAATAACTCAATACCAAGCAGCTGTTCTGCCTTTATTTCCGCTTGCTTCTTTAACAGCTCTTCGGGTGATGTAATGTTATTTTTAGCGTCAATGAGCATTTCGTTCATAGCCGCAACAAGAAGACCTGCCGAACCCGTTGCAAAGTCCCATACATACGATTTTCTATTAACGCGAGCCAGTTTTACCAAAAGCATCGCAACATACGAAGGTGTAAGAACAACGTCGTTGAGCTTATCCTGTGTAAAGCCAAGCCAACCGTACATTTCATTGAACAGTTTACCTGTAAAGTCGGTAGTTAATCCGATTTTGTAGTAGATTCCCAAATCATCAACGATTTTCGTAAATACTCGCTTCAACTGGCTCTCACCATTTTTGACCTTATTTATATTTTCGGTCATTAATGTATTCTGCAAGGTTCTAACTATAAGGTCTCTCTTATCTGTTGGCAGTTTCTTTTCAGACAAAAAGGCTTTTATCTTTCTGATCATTATTTCGCCATCAGTATTTCCTTCCTCGGCGGAAGATGTTAGATCCGATTTTTCCAACGGCTTAACTTTACCGGGAATACCTAAAGTAGCAATAATAGATGCCGCCACAAGATAAACTCTGTCATTTTCTCCAAGTCCTTTTTCGTTCTGATAAATATCGTTATTGAGCTTTACAAGACTTGCATTTATTTCTTTTTCTCTGCGTTCTTTTAATCTATCAATTTCTTCTTGCGTTAACTGTAATTGCTTAACTTTTTCGATAAAAGCATCGAAGTGTTCTTTTTTCAAGAACGACAAATCGGTATATTCATCAACCTTCTGACCCATACCAAAATTGGTCTTTGAAACGTAATATACCCCGATACTATGAACAAGTTTGCCGCTTTCATCCTTATATCCCGTGATTCCTATAGCGATAATTTGGGTATAGCTTGTATGATGGAGAATTGCATTTGCATAATGTACAGCACCATTAACGGCATAAGAATTTATGTTTTTATAGTTGGGTTCATTTTTCGTGGTCTTATTTTCCACTTGACCGTTAGCATCGAGCTTAACCAATTTATCCTTATATCCTTTGTATTCAATCAAAATAGGATAGTAGTCTAAATTTTTATCTTGTAATAACAGTTTGGCATCTGGACGGTTTCCACCGGTACCACCGTTTTTAGAAAAATAGTCATTAAGGGCTTTATCAATTTCCGCGTTTAATTCTTCTTGCTCTAATTTGTAATCCAGACTGTATTTCTTTAACCACCCGTTTGCCAAATCCGCAATATTAGGTTCAACGGATTTTTCTATTGATTTGTTAGCCATTCCTTTTCTCCTCCAAATCCTTCGCGAGTATTTCGGTCAAGTACTGATTCACGCTATATCCGCGCTCTTTTTTCTTTTTCTTCTGTACGACTTCCATCATTTGCTCGTATATATCGGGTGGCAGTCGTAAAGGAATTGATATTTTTTGCTTAGTCGGTATGTCCGATTTGTTCACAATCCCACCCCCATAATGATATCATAATATCTTGATATAATGATATCATTATATTGACATAATGTCAACAAGAATTTCTTCGAATTTATGAAAATCGCACCGGGCAAAACAAAAAGCCACCCTTTCGGGTGGTGTTTCTCTTGGTTGGCATTTCGGATTTTGCCCTTTGGGCAATATTCCTTCGCGCGCCACTGGTGAGCAAGCTCCCCGACGGCTTTTTAATGAAATATCGCTTACGCGATATGATATACGGCTGTCGCCGCATGATATACTTGCTTCGCAAGCATGATATAATATCCGTTCCAGTCATACGCGAAGCGTATATCACCTGCGAAGCAGATATCATACCCGTCAGGGTATATCATCCGCGACCGTAGGGAACGGATATCATTGAAAAAAGCACTTGCAAAAGCAAGTGCTTTTTTCTTGGTGGGCCATCTAGGACTCGAACCTAGGACCGACCGGTTATGAGCCGGTAGCTCTAACCAACTGAGCTAATGGCCCGAATTTTTACCGTTGTCGGGGCAACGGGATTATTATACCACCTTAAATCCCGATTGTCAATACCAATCATCTAAAAAAGTCTCCACTTTTTAAAGAAAATTTTCAAAAACACTTGACTTGCGTCAAATCATGTGCTATAATACACGATGTTGCATCTGGGTGTGGCGCAGTTGGTAGCGCGCTACCTTGGGGTGGTAGAGGCCGCAAGTTCAAGTCTTGTCACTCAGACCAAATAAGCACCGTAATTATGATACGAAACGGTATCGTAAAAGCGGTGCTTGTTTTATTTCAATATTGCAAGTAAATACCTGATTTTCAAAAAAACCAATGAACGGAGACTAAAATGAGTACAGTACGGTCAAGAAACGTATATCTTGATATATTCAAATTCTTTTTGTGTTATCTCGTTATCGCAATACATTTGGCAGGTGAGACCTACGGTCATTTCCCTCTTTACCGTCTGGCTGTACCAATGTTTTTTATTATCAGCGGATACTTCAACCGCGTAAGCAAGGACCGCGCCGAGAAAGCGGCGTTAGGCTTCATAAAGCGGACACTTCGCTATATGATAGCGGGTTTTTTGCTATATATCGTTTTCGATTTCATAATGTGCTACGTTAACGGCCACGGCGTCGGTTACTATTTCACTACCCTCTTTTACGAGGACTTTCTTCTTGAATTTTTCATACTGTGCCGCCCTATAACCTACACGGGTGCTCAGCTTTGGTTCCTGATCGCACTGTTCGTCGTTTCGCTCATTCATTTCGCGATCGTCAAATTTGACAAGCTTCACTATTACAAGGTCATTGTCCCCGTCTGCTACTGCATATACTTTTTCTTCGCAGGATATATGTATCTTTTGCAGGACACCGATATGCCTATAAGATATACTCGTAATGCGCTGTTCTTCGGCCTTCCCAATTTCGGACTTGGCTATCTGCTTGCAGGGGTGGATTTTCACAAGAAAAAGTGGTACAAATATCTGTATTTACCGCTCGGTATACTGTTCTTCTACTTACAGATACACGAATACCACCTCGTAAAGACCGAATACATTTCTCTTGAAATGTATTGGACCGGAATACTGTCTGCCGTTTTCTTCTTGCAGTTTTTCCTCGGGATAAAGAACGCAGGGTGCGATTTTTACTACAAATGGGTTGGCAAGAACGCGGCTTTCTGGGTCTATATTCTTCACATGGCAGTCGCCGTCGTGCTTGCAAAGTTCGTATCGTTTAGCGACCTTATGGTAAAAAGCTTTTGCGTGCTCGTTATTTCCTTCGCCGTATATGAGATAGCGTATCTTTCGTGTATGGCGTTCAAGGCGATCCGAGAGCGCAAAACGGCAAACACATAAAAAGACGAAAAAGCAGTCACCCTCGTGACTGCTTTTTGGTTTTTATTTGCCCGGTCCGGCGGTGTCGCTTCCGTCGCCTATAAGTCCGAGGCGCTTTGCCGCGTCCTCGCGCATTTTATATTTAAGGATCTTACCTGCCGCGTTCATCGGGAAGCTATCGACGAACTCGATATACTTCGGCACCTTATGCCGCGCCATGCTTGCCTTGATGTATGCGGTCATCTCCTCGACGGTAACGCTCCCCTCTTCCTTGAGGATAATGCAAGCCATTATCTCCTCGCCGTACTTTTTATCGGGAACGCCGATTACCTGAACGTCCTTCGTCATCGGGTGAGTATAAATGAATTCCTCTATCTCCTTCGGGTAGATATTTTCTCCACCGCGGATTATCATATCCTTAAGACGGCCTGTAATGCGGTAATTGCCCTGCTCGTCCTTCGACGCGAGGTCGCCCGAATGGAGCCAGCCGTCAGCGTCGATAGTATCCTTCGTCGCGTTCGGCATTTTATAATAGCCCTTCATCGTGTTATAGCCCTTGGCGCAGAATTCGCCGTTTTGTCCGGGGCCAAGCTCTTCTCCCGTTTCGGGATCAACTATCTTACAGCGGACGTGAGGGAATGCGTAACCGACGGTCTCGGTTCTGACCTCAAGCGAGTCGGTCCACGAGCTCATCGTGTTACCGGGCGCACATTCGGTCTGACCGTAAACGCTGACGATTCCCGTCATATTCATCTCGTCGGGCTGCGCCGCGCGCTTCATCAGCTCGGGCGGACATCCCGCACCCGCCATTATTCCCGTTCTCATGTGCGAAAAATCGGTGCTTCTGTAATCGGGGTGGTTAAACATTGCGATAAACATCGTCGGAACGCCGTTGAAGCAGGTTATCTTCTCCTGATTTATGCAGGCGAGCGACGATTTTGCCGAGAAATACGGCATTGGGCACATAGTCGTACCGTGCGTCATCGAAGAGGTCATCGAAAGCGTCATTCCGAAGCAGTGGAACATCGGAACGTGTATCATCATTCGGTCAGCCGTCGAAAGGCCCATTCTGTCGCCTATACACTTACCGTTATTAACTACGTTATAATGCGTAAGCATAACGCCCTTCGGGAAGCCCGTAGTACCCGACGTATACTGCATATTGCAGACGTCACTCGGACGTACTGCCGCCGCCATTCTTGCGATAGTCTCGCGGCGGACGAGCTTATAGCGCGCCATCGCCTCGTCAAACGTGAGACAGCCCTTCTGCTTGAAGCCGACCGTTATTACGTTACGTAGGAACGGAAGCTTTTTGCAGTGAAGCGGCTCGCCGGGAGTCGCGTCCTTTATCTCGG
>JAZNTT010000039.1:0-9185 GCA_045591885.1 Eubacteriales bacterium
CGTTTCGGAACGGAGCAGACCCTCCTTGTCGGCATCAAGAATTGCGACAAGGGAAACCTCGGGAATGTCAAGACCCTCACGAAGAAGGTTGATTCCGACAAGAACGTCGAAGACTCCGAGACGCAGGTCGCGGATTATCTCCATACGCTCGATCGTCTCAACGTTATGGTGTATATATTTGACCTTTATCAGGTTCATTTCGAGATATTCGGTCAGGTCCTCTGCCATTTTCGTCGTCAGAGTAGTAACGAGCACACGCTCGCCTCTTTCGGCGCGGATGCGTATCTCGCCCATAAGGTCGTCGACCTGTCCCTCTATCGGTCTTATCTCGATCTCGGGGTCAATAAGTCCCGTCGGGCGGATAAGCTGCTCGGCAACCTGAACGGAATGCTCCTTTTCGTATGCCGAAGGGGTGGCACTGACGTAAATTACCTGATTTATCTTGCTTTCAAATTCCTCAAAGAAAAGAGGACGGTTGTCGAATGCCGACGGCAGACGGAAGCCGAAGTTTACGAGGTTCGTCTTTCTCGCCTTGTCGCCGCCACTCATTCCCTTTACTTGTGGTAGCGTCACGTGTGACTCGTCGACGAAAAGAAGAAAATCCTTCGGGAAGTAGTCCATCAGTGTATAAGGGGTAGTCCCCGGCTCGCGTCCCGAGAAAACTCTCGAATAGTTTTCAACGCCCGAGCAATATCCAAGCTCGCGTATCATTTCCATATCGTAACGCGTGCGTTCTTCAATGCGCTGTGCTTCTATCAGTTTATTTTGGCTCTTGAAATACTCGATACGGTCTTCAAGCTCGGCTTCTATTTCGTTAAGTGCTTTTTCGCGCTTATCGTCGGTCGTTGCGTAGTGAGTTGCGGGGAATACCGATGCGTAACGCAGGTCACGCAGAATTTCGCCCGTGAGGTAATTGACCTCGGTAAGACGGTCGATCTCGTCGCCGAAGAACTCGACGCGCAGAACGGTACTGTCGGACGACGGCGGGAATATCTCAACGTCGTCACCGCGCACGCGGAAGCGGTTACGCTCAAAGCCGACGTCGTTTCGGTCGTAGTTTATCGAAACAAGACGCTTGAGCAGCTCGTCACGCTCCATAAGCATACCGGGGCGGAGCGAGATCATAAGATCGGTGTAATCCTCGGGGTCACCGAGAGAGTATATGCAGGAAACAGACGAGACGATTATAACGTCGCGTCTTTCAAAAAGAGACGAGGTCGCGCTATGGCGTAGCTTGTCTATCTCGTCGTTTATGAGCGCGTCCTTTTCGATATAAATATCCTTGCCCGGAATGTACGCTTCGGGCTGGAAATAATCGTAATAGGAAACGAAATACTCGACTGCATTGTTCGGAAAGAACTCGCGGAACTCCGAGCAGAGCTGTGCAGCGAGAGTTTTGTTGTGAGCGAGAATGAGGGTCGGGCGGTTTACCTTTGCGATGATGTTTGCCATCGTAAAGGTCTTACCCGAGCCTGTGACACCGAGAAGCGTCTGGTCGCGGTAGCCCTTATTTATTCCGTCGACAAGCTTGTCTATCGCCTGAGGCTGATCGCCCGTCGGCTGAAACTTTGAAACCAGCTCAAAATGATCCATCGGTGTCATCTCCTTTCGAAAATATTTTAAGTATTAATTATGCTCTGTATTCCTCGATCTTGGAAGAAAGGTATTTGCCGACCTTGCACTAAAGCGTTTCGGCGTCAAGCGAAAGCTCGGCGGGGAATTTGCTTGCAAAGCCCGATTCAAAGGTGAAGCCGCGCCCTCGTATCCGATCTCACCGAGCGCCTCGGCAATAAGGCGTACAGCGTCCTCGGCGCCGTATTTTTCGAGTAGATCCGAGGTGGTTATTGAAACGAGCATAATACCGTCTTCTTATCAAGAAAATCCATATCTAAATTGTATCATATTTAATAGGAAAGTGGAATATATTATACGATTATTTTTGCAGAGAATTTTTCAGAGCCTCGGCGTTTTTCGTCATAAGCGAAATATACGTCTCGCCGTTCTTTTTGTCGGTCTTTGTTATGTTGGCACAAGAGTGAAGAACCGTTTTCTTTGCACCCGTTTCAGAGCAGATCGTATCTGCAAGCGCACCGTTACTCATTTCGGTCACGAATACGGTCTTGATGCCGTTTTCCTTTACCGTATTGATCAGCTCAACGACGGTCGAAGCCGACGGCTCTGTCATATCCGAGCATCCGGGATAAGCAGAAAGATATTCGATACCGTAGTCGCAGAAAAGATGCGTGAAAGGGAATCGGTCGCCGAAAATTACAGTTTTGCCATTTGATAGCTCGCCTATCTCTTCAAATGCGGAATCAAGCGCTTCAAGCTTTGATAAATATTCGGCATAGTTTGCAGAAATATATTCCTTTTCCTCGGGGAAAAGTGAAATAAGTGTTTGTGCTATTTCCTTTACCATAATTTCGGCGTTTTTCGGGGAAGTCCAAAAGTGCTCGTCGTTGTGAGCGTGACCGTCGTGACTGTGCTCATCTTCCGCGAAAAGATGGACAAGCGAAAGCTGTTCAACGTTTTTCATATCGCTGCCCGACATTAGCTCCTGTACCCATTTTTCGTCCGCTCCGCCTATTGAAAGGAAAAGATCGCAGTTTTTGATTTTTGCGATCTCCTTAAGAGACGGGTCGTAGGAATGGCTGTCCTGGCCCGGTTTAAGAAGAAGCGTTACGCTTCCTTTTTCTCCGATAAGCTCACGCGCGAAATCGTAAAGCGGAAAGCAGGTCGTGATGATAGATATTCCCTCGCTTTTTATCGGTGCTCCGCAGGAAAAAACGGAAAGAAATGAGGATATTATTAAAATCAGGGAAATGAGTTTTTTCATATTTGTCTGCCTTGTACTTTAATTGTATATAAAGTATAAATCTTTTTCCTTTTTCCGTCAAGGCGATATGATAACAATTCTCAAATTGAGAGGGAAAATTCACGGATTATTAACGATTTTCTGCCCTTATATTATTGACAATAATTTACTTCGGTATTATAATGTTAGGGTGCTAACAAAAATGTTCGAAAACTAACAAACGGGAGGTGCGTTTTTTGAATAAAGACGCTCACGTTGGACTCACGGTCAGGTGTCTGCACCATAAGATCGGCAGGGAAATAGCGAGTATTTCGGGAAAGCAGTTCGGCGAGTCTACAACGCCTGTGCAAAGCTGGATAGTCCGCTACCTTTATGACAACAGAGATAAGGACGTTTTCCAAAAGGACCTTGAGGCGCGCTTCTCGGTGCGCCGCTCGACGATGACCTCGATACTTCAGTTGATGGAAAAAAACGGTCTTATCGTCAAGGAGGACGTCCCGACCGATAAACGCCTTAAAAAGCTGATCCTTACGCCGCTCGCGGTCGAAAAGCAAAAGAAGATGGCTCTTTGTATTGACGAGCTTGACAAGAAGATCAAAACGGGTATCAGCGAGGACGAGCTGAACGCTTTCTTTGCCGTTGCCGAAAAAATAAGCGCAAATCTGGATTCTTGAGGAATGGAAAATGAAGAATTTTAAAAGACTTTTAAAATGTGTCAGGGAATTTAAGCTTCCCACGATACTGACGCTCATTTTCATAATGGGCGAGGCAGTTATCGAGGTATTTATTCCCGCGATAACGAAAGACCTTATAAATGAAATTGAGCGCGGCGGTGCAGATATGAACGACATACTTAAGCATGGATTTACTCTCGTGCTTATGGCTATGCTGTCGCTTCTCTGCGGCGGAATCGCGGCTGTGACCTGTGCTAAGGCATCCGCGGGCTTCTCGCGCAATATTCGTCACGATATGTTCCATAAAATTCAGGATTTCTCCTTTGAGAACATAGACAAATTCTCATCGTCATCGCTCGTCACGAGAATGACGACCGACGTAAGCTACGCGCAGATGTCGTTCATGATGCTTATCAGAATTGCGGTTCGTGCGCCTATGCTCCTTATCTTCTCGATAATCATGGCATTCAGAGAGGGCAAGGATCTTGCGATGACCTTCGTCGTCGTAATTCCGGTTCTTGCATTCGGACTATTTATGGTTGCTCGCCATGCGATGCCTGCCTTCCGCCGTGTTTTCAAGAAGTACGACCGTCTTAACGAGTCGATTGAGGAAAACGTCCGCGGAATGAGAGTGGTCAAGGGCTTCTCACGTCAGGAATATGAAAAGGAAAAGTTCAACCGTGCAGCCGAGGACATCTGCCGCGACTTTACAAAGGCAGAAAGGATCGTTGCGCTCAATACGCCGATAATGCAGCTTTGTATGCATTTCAACCTCATATTCATTCTCCTTATCGGTTCTAAGGTCATCATATCGAGCGGCGGTCAGACGCTTGGAATCGGCTCGATCTCGATGATGCTCACCTACGGTATGCAGGTGCTTATGCAGCTTATGATGCTCTCCTCTATATTCGTTATGCTGACGATCTCGGGCGAGTCGATACGCCGTATAGGAGAGGTGCTTGAAGAAAAGCCGATGCTTGACAGCCCCGCTTCTCCCGTTACCGAGGTCAAGGACGGCTCTATCGTATTCGATAACGTCTCCTTCAAGTATTCCGCGACGGCAGAGAGATTCGCTCTTGAAAATATCAACCTTGACATTAAGTCGGGAATGACAGTCGGTATTCTCGGCGGAACGGGATCGTCTAAAACGACGCTCGTTCAGCTTATACCGCGTCTGTATGACGCGACTGAGGGAAGCATTCGTATAGGCGGAGTTGACGTACGAGACTACGGACTTAAGGAGCTTCGTGACTCGGTTGCGATGGTGCTTCAGAAGAATCTTCTCTTCTCGGGAACGATAAACGAAAACCTCCGTTGGGGTAATGAAAACGCTACTGACGAGGAGATAGCGGAAGCGTGTCACCTCGCCTGCGCCGACGAATTTATCGAGACCTTCCCCGATAAGTACAACACAATGATAGAGCAGGGCGGTACGAATGTGTCGGGTGGACAGAAGCAGCGTCTTTGTATTGCCCGTGCGCTTCTGAAAAAGCCGAAGATACTCATTCTCGACGACTCGACGAGCGCCGTAGATACTCATACCGACGCGCTTATCCGTTCGGCGTTCGCACAGTATATTCCCGAAACAACTAAGATAATAATCGCTCAGCGCGTTTCCTCCGTTCAGGACGCTGACCTTATCCTTATAATGGATAACGGTAAGATAGTGAACAGCGGAACTCACGAGGAGCTTCTCACTTCAAGCGAGATATATAAAGAGATCTACGAGCAGCAGACGAATGGGGGTGATGAGGAATGAACAGACGCGGATCAACCCATCGCGGCGGCAGAAAAATGAATTTCAAGGCGCTCGGACGTGTCCTTAAATTCCTTTTCAAGTCCTATCCCGTTCTTCTCCCCGTAACTGCATTGTGTATCATATTTGCATCGGCAGTTTCGTCGATCCCCGCAATATTCCAGCAGAAGGTGCTCGCCGTCATCACGCGCTACGTTAATAGCGGCTCAACCGATTGGGGCGAGGCATCAAAGGAGATTCTTCCCCTCATTATCGCGCTTATCGCACTTTATGCGCTTTCGCTTGCGGCAGTGACCGTTTACACTCAGCTCATGGCGAAGATAACTCAGGGCTTCCTTACAAAGATGCGCTGTAAGCTCTTCGACGGAATGCAGGATCTTCCCCTTAAGTATTTCGACAGCAACAAGCACGGCGACATAATGAGCCATTATACTAACGACATCGATACTTTGCGTCAGCTTGTTTCGCAGTCGATCCCTACTGTGCTTCAGTCGGCAGTCGTAGTTGTTTCGGTGCTTACGATAATGCTCTGGTACAGCATCTGGATGACGCTTGTTGTCCTCGCGGGCGTTGCGCTAATAATGTTCCTTTCGGGCAAGATAGGCGGCGGCTCGGCAAAATACTTTATCCGTCAGCAGAAGGCGGTCGGTAAAAACGAGGGCTTCGTTCAGGAAATGATGAACGGACAGAAGGTCATCAAGGTCTTTAACCACGAGGAAAGGGCAAAAGAGGACTTCGAAAAGATAAACAACGAGCTTTATCAGGATACCTTCCGCGCTCACGCTTACGCAAACTGCTTAGGACCGATCATAATGAATATCGGTAACATTCTCTACGTTATCTGCGCGACGGTCGGAGGAATTTTCCTTGTAAATCAAATTACAAACCCCAGCTTGAGAGGATTGTTTACTACCGGTAACATTATTTCACTCGGCTTCAGCATTGATATAGTGGTTCCTTTTCTCAATATGACGAAGCAGTTTACGGGTAACGTAAACACGTTCTCCCAGCAGATAAACAGTATAGTTATGGGTCTTGCGGGCGCAGAGCGAGTATTTGAGCTTATGGACGAAAAGCCCGAAAGCGATAACGGATACGTTACTCTCGTTGACGCAGTGATAGACGAAAACGGCAACGCAACGGAAAGCGACAAGCACACGGGACAGTGGGCTTGGAAGCATCCCCACGGCGACGGCACGGTCACCTATACTCCTCTCCGCGGAGACGTAAGAATGGAGGGCGTTGACTTCGGTTACGTCGAGGATAAGCAGGTGCTTTACGACGTGTCGGTATATGCAGAGCCGGGACAGAAGGTTGCCTTCGGCGGTGCAACGGGTGCGGGTAAAACTACCATTACCAACCTCATAAACCGCTTCTACGATATCGCAGACGGTAAGATCCGTTACGACGGAATTAACGTAAACAAGATAAAGAAATCCGATCTCCGCCGTTCGCTCGGTATCGTTCTTCAAGACGTAAACCTGTTTAGCGGAACGGTAATGGATAATATCCGCTACGGTAAGCTTGACGCTACCGACGAGGAATGTATAGAAGCCGCAAAGCTTGCGGGTGCCGACGACTTTATCACGCGTCTGCCAGACGGCTACAATACAGAGCTTACGAATAACGGCTCAAACCTCTCGCAGGGACAAAGGCAGCTCATTTCGATCGCGCGTGCCGCGGTCGCAGACCCGCCTTGCCTCATTCTCGACGAGGCGACGTCGTCTATCGACACCCGTACCGAGGCGATAGTTCAGCGCGGTATGGATAAGCTCATGGAGGGCAGAACGGTATTCGTAATTGCTCACCGTCTCTCGACGGTCCGCGATTCCGACGTAATTATGGTCCTCGATAAGGGACGCATAATCGAGCGCGGTAACCACGAAAAGCTGATAGCAGAGAAGGGAACCTATTACCGTCTCTATACAGGCGCATTCGAGCTTGAATAAAAGAAAAACACCGCTCATCCGAGCGGTGTTTTTATCTGCACCTCGTCTGTCATTCGCTTACGCGAACGACACCTTACCCTGAGGGGAAGGCAAGACAACGTGGCGAAGTTTCCTATATCCGAAAGGGGTATCCAAAGGGGAAAACGTGTGCAGAATTTTGCATAGGCAAAATTCAAACCCGTTGTCCCCTTGGCGTGATTTCTTTTGGAACTTTTCTTTGCACGAGCAAAGAAAAGTGGATAAAACACCACATTACAAAATCACAACGAACCCAATCCCGCTCGCAATAACTATCCCCGCGGCGAACAGTCCAATAAACAATCCGATAGCAAATCTGATAATAAAATCCCTCATTTTAGCACCTCATAATTTCTCTTTATCGTCCCCAAATCTACCGAAAAAATCCATTCATCCCATTCGAATTAAGAATAACGATATCTCAATTTGGTAATAACTCCAAAAATCCCCCGAACCCCCAAAAATATTTTATAAAAACTCGGAAAAATTCAAAAATCGTATTTACAACCGAGTTTTAATGTGCTAAAATGTAAGGTGGTAAACGGTGTATATACATCGAATACCTATAACCATATCAAAAAATATATAAACATATATGGAGGATTATCATGGCAAGAAAAATGATTTCCATGGATGGTAACAGCGCTGCGGCTCATGTCTCATACGCGTTTACCGAAGTTGCTGCCATCTACCCCATCACGCCGTCGAGCGTTATGGCGGAGCTGACCGATTCCTGGTCTGCAACAGGTCTTAAGAACATCATGGGCGATACCGTTAAGGTCGTCGAGATGCAGTCCGAGGCAGGTGCTGCAGGTGCCGTTCACGGCTCTCTCGCTGCAGGTGCTCTCACTACTACCTTTACCGCATCTCAGGGACTTCTCCTCATGATCCCGAACATGTACAAGATCGCAGGTGAGCTTCTTCCCTCGGTTATCCATGTTTCGGCTCGTTGCGTAGCTTCCCACGCTCTTAACATTTTCGGAGACCACTCCGACGTTTACGCTTGCCGTCAGACCGGTTACGCAATGATGGCTTGTACCAACCCTCAGGAGGTTATGGACCTCGGTGCAGTTTGCCACCTTGCAACCATCAAGGGCAGAGTTCCTTTCCTTAACTTCTTCGACGGTTTCCGTACCTCTCACGAGATTCAGAAGATCGAAGCATGGGATTACGCAGACCTCGCAGAGATGGTTGATAAGGACGCTATCGCTGCTTTCCGTGCTCGCGCACTCAATCCCGAGCATCCCGTTCTCCGCGGCTCTGCTGAAAACGGAGACATCTTCTTCCAGCACCGCGAGGCGTGCAACCCCTACTATGACGCACTTCCTTCCATCGTTGAAGAGTACATGGACAAGGTCAACGCTAAGATCGGTACCGATTACAAGCCCTTCAACTACTACGGTGCTCCCGATGCTGACCGCGTGATCGTTGCTATGGGCTCGATCTGCGACGTTATCGAGGAAGTAATCGACTACATGAATGCTAACGGCGAAAAGGTAGGTCTAATCAAGGTTCGCCTTTACCGTCCTTTCTGCGCTGATAAGCTCGTTAACGCTATTCCCGCTACTGCGAAGAAGATCGCAGTTCTTGACAGAACCAAGGAGCCCGGCTCCCTCGGCGAGCCCCTCTACCTCGACGTTGTTGCTTCTCTTGCTTCCAAGGGAATTAACGCAAAGGTAGTCGGCGGCCGTTACGGTCTCGGTTCTAAGGATACTCCTCCTCAGTCCGTATTCGCAGTTTTCGAGCACCTTAAGGCAGTCGAGCCGAAGGCACACTTCACCATCCGTATCGTTGACGACGTAACGGGTCTCTCGCTTCCCGAAGTTCCCGCTCCCGATACTGCTGCAGCAGGTACTGTTTCCTGCAAGTTCTGGGGTCTCGGCGGCGACGGTACTGTCGGTGCAAACAAGAACTCCATCAAGATCATCGGTGACTATACCGACAAGTTCATTCAGGCATACTTCCAGTATGAC